>JAYPUG010000377.1:0-2513 GCA_038133965.1 Rhodospirillaceae bacterium
GGCCTACAATGTGGCGCGCCGCGATACGCTGGGCGTGCCCGTCCGCGACCTTGTCGAGGCCGCCGCGGCGCCGGGACCGCGCGTCGTCAGTGCGAACGCGCCCGATTGACCCCGGACACGCACCCGGCGTTACACCTTCGAAGCCTGTTCCCCTATGATGCTGCCGCCGCCGGATAGCGCGGCGCCACGGAAGACAGACCCATGTCCGAAACAGATCCGTTCGCCCGGTTCGCCGCCTGGTTTGAAGAGGCGGTTGCGTCCGAGCCGGTCAATCCGAATGCCATGACCCTGGCGACGGTTTCGGCCGATGGACGGCCCTCGACCCGCATGGTCCTTCTCAAGGATCACGGTGCCGACGGCTTCGTCTTCTACACGAACTTCAAGAGCCACAAGGGGCGCGAGCTCCTGGCCAACCCCAATGCCTCGCTGTGCTTCTACTGGAAGTCGCTCGGCCGGCAGGTGCGCATCGACGGTCCGGCCCATCCGGTGGACGACGGCGAGGCCGATGCCTATTTCGCGACCCGCGCACGGGGCAGCCAGATCGGCGCCTGGGCGTCCGCGCAGTCCGAAACGGTGGACTCCCGTGCCGTGCTGGAGGGCCGTGTTCGCGAACTGACCGCGACCTACGAAGGCGCCGAGGTGCCCCGCCCGCCGCACTGGTCGGGTTTCCGGCTTGTCCCCGACCGGATCGAGTTCTGGACCGACAGGCCCGACCGCCTCCACGACCGCGAACTGTTCCTGCGCGACGGTGGCGGCTGGCTGTGCGAACGCCTGCAACCCTGAGCGTTGGGTTTCGGCGTCCGGATTGATCCAGCCCAATTCGCCAACGCAACATTCCTGACACACTCGTCCTGTCTCGAACCGGCGAAGGGAGTGGGCCCGTGCTGACGCGGCAGGATTGTCTGGCCTTGTGCGAATTGAGCGAGGAAGAGGTGGCCGCCATCGCGGAACACGAACATGTGCCCGAGCTGGTCGCGATGGAGCTCGGCCAGTATCTGTGCCACACGCCCGAGGGCGAAGCCCGGATCGAACGCATGATCGTGGACGACATCGCGCATGCGCGCGAGACGGGCAACTTCGCGCATATGGCCAAGCTGGTCGCGGTGCTGCGACATTTCATCGAGAATCACCCGCACCGGTGAGGCAAACACGCGGCTTTCCTTGGACGCGTTGCTGCATTACCTAGGAACGCATGGGAAGTTCACGCCGCACACTGGTGCTGACGGGCGCGAGCCGGGGAATCGGCCACGCGACGGTGAAACGTTTCTCCGACGAGGGCTGGCAGATCATCACCTGTTCGCGCGACCCGGTGCCGGAGCACTGCAAGCGCGACCCGAACTGGACGTCGCATATCCCCACCGATCTCGAGGATCCGGCCGATGTCGAGCGTTTCGTCGCCGAGGCGACGGGGTTGCTCGGCGACACGCCACTGAACGCGCTGGTGAACAACGCCGCCGTTTCGCCCAAGACGGACTTCCAGGAACGCCTCGGCTGCCTGAATGGTCCGCTCGACGACTGGCGCGAGGTGTTCCAGCTCAACTTCTTTACGCCCCTGGCACTTGCGCGCGGTTTCGCGCCGCTGCTGGCCCGCGGCGGGCGCGACGACGAAGAGGCGGGGGAAACCGGTGGCGGGGCGGCCATCGTCAACATCACCTCGATCGCGGGTCACGCGATCCATCCGTTCGCCGGTTCCGCCTATTCCACGTCGAAGGCGGCGCTTTCGGCCCTGACGCGCGAACTCGCGGTCGAATTCGCCGAACTGGGCGTACGGGTGAACGCGGTGGCGCCGGGCGAGATCGAGACCGAGATGATCGGCGACGAGTACGAGCCGCTGGTGAACCGCATCCCCATGCACCGCATGGGCACAGCCGAGGAGGTTGCGGCGACCGTCTTCCAGCTCTGCAACCCCGATTTCGGTTATGTCACGGGCACCGAAATCTTCGTCACCGGCGGTCAGCACCTGTACTAGACTTGGCGCTCCGGTGTTCGTGCGCGCAAACGAAGAACGAGGAGGAGCGTCATGACCATTCCCGTACACAGGCCGAAAAAGGACGATGTGCTGGCCTGCGTCGCCCGATATGAGGAATTGTCTTCGACCGACAAGGGCCTGCCCGACCAGGAGGTCGAGGGTTACTACCGGACCTTCCGCAATGTCATCGGCTTTCAGCAGCCCGAGGGTTCGGAGACCTACTCGCCCATCGGCGACGACGCCAAGCCGCACATCTCGCACCTCAAGCCCGGTTTCGGCATGGGCTACGTCTCGGCCGTGCCGGGGCAGGGCGTGATGATGCACACCCACGACACCAACGAATCCTTCGTCGTGATGGAGGGCACCTGGATGTTCGAGTGGGAGGGCGAGGACGGCGACGACCATGTCATCCTCGAGGAGCGCGACATCGTGTCCTTCCCGCCGGGAATCCAGCGCCGCTTCGAGTGCAAGGCCGCGCGGCCGGGCCAGGAGAAGGGCATGATCCTGGGTGTCATCGGCGGTGACACGCCGGGCGCGGAATTCT
>JAYPUG010000378.1:0-2511 GCA_038133965.1 Rhodospirillaceae bacterium
ATGCGGTCGAGACCCATGTGGATCGCAGCTACGGGATGGTCCGCAACGAGGTGGTTTGTGCCCGGTGCGATGCCCATCTCGGGCATGTTTTTCCCGACGGGCCGCCGCCCACCGGGCTGCGATTCTGCATGAATTCGGCCTCGCTGGACCTGAAACCCTCCGACGAGGAGTGATCTAGCGCCCGGCCAGCCGGGCCGCCGGGTCTCCCTTGTCGGCGCCCGAGGGCAGGGCTGCGTCCCGGTTCTCGATCCAGGCGAGGATGTCTGCAAGCACCGCCTCGCCCTGCAGGTCGCGCAGCAGCATGTGGAAGCCGCCGTCATAGACGGCGATCCGGCGGTGCGATGCCGCCGCATCGGGCAGGCGATCGAGCATGGCGCGCGAGGCCGCGGGCGGCACGATGTCGTCGTGTGCGCCATAGAGCAGCAGCGCCGGGGCATCAAAGCGCTCGGATGCATCCAGCGCATCGTCCATCAGGTTGACGATGCCCCACATGGCATCGATGCGGGTGCTCTTGATCACCAGCGGGTCGCGGCCCAGCGCGCGCAGCATCTCGACATTGTCCGATGGGTTCCGTTGGATGCCTTCGCCCGTGAGGGTCAGCCAGGGCATCGTGTGGGCGAACATCCACAGGCTCGCGGTCTGATAGAAGGGCATGGTGATCCGGCCCCACACGGCAGGCGCGACCAGGATCACCCCATCGACGGGCAGGGGCGTCTCGTCCCACGCGCGCATCAACACGGCGCCGCCCATGCTTTCGCCCAGCGCATAGACCGGCATGCCGGGATAGGCATGGCGCACCGCCGCCACCGCGCCGTGCGCGTCGCCGGCCAGCGTGTCCTCGCCGGGCCAGATGCCGCGCTGGTCCGAGCCGCCGAAGCCGCGCTGGTCGTAGGCCAGGGTGAGGACACCGTTCGCTGCGAGCCATGTGCCGGCCGCATCGAAGGCGTTCGAGTAGTCGTTGAAGCCGTGCAGCGCGAGCACCACCGCGCGCGGGCTCGTTTCGGGTTCCCAGCGGCGCAGCGGCAGTTGCGTGCCGTCGGTGGTGACGAAGCTTGTTTCGGTCAGGCGGGGCGGTTTCGGCATCTGGGCGTCGGGTCCGGGGTCCTGGAGGCGGGGGGTGCACGCCGCGAGGAGCACCGCAACGAGAATGGTGAGCGTGCGCAGGCGGATCATCCCGCGCCGGTCCCGGGCTGTTGGGGGTGGTCGGCCGCCGGCGCACTTCGCGTGAGCTCGAGAAACACGTCTTCCAGGTCCGGCTCCTCGGTCGCAAGGTCCGCCACCGAAAGCCCGGCGGCGGCGACCGCGTCGAGGATCTCGTGCACCTCGGTCTCGCGCGTGCGGTAGCGGAAGACCAGGTTGTGGGGATCGGGCTGTTCGACCGTGAAGCGGCTCAACGCGCCCGGTACGGCGTCGAGCGGCGCGGCGACGCGGATGCGCAGTTCCTTGTTGTCGAGGCGCTGGACCAGTGCGCGCGTCTCTTCACAGGCGATCGCCTCGCCATGGTTGATGATGGCGATCCGGTCGCACAGTTCCTCGGCTTCCTCGAGGTAGTGGGTGGTGAGGACCACGGTCGTGCCGTTGGCATTGAGTTCGCGCACAAAGGCCCACAGCGACTGGCGCAGCTCGATATCGACACCCGCGGTCGGCTCGTCGAGGACCAGCACCGGCGGGTTGTGGACCAGCGCCTTGGCGACCAGCAGGCGCCGGCGCATGCCGCCCGAAAGCGAGCGCGAATAGGCCTGCGCCTTGTCGGCGAGACCGACGCGGTCGAGGATCTCGTTCGTCCGCCGCTCGGCCGGCGGCACACCATAGAATCCGGCCTGCACCTCCAGCATCTCGCGCGGACTGAAGAAGGCGTCGAGGTTGAGCTCCTGCGGCACGACGCCGATGGCGGCGCGCGCGAGCCGCGGCTGGCGGTCGATGTCGATGCCCCAGACCTCGGCGCTTCCCGCCGTCTTTACCACCAGCCCGGCGAGGATGTTGATGAAGGTCGATTTGCCCGCGCCGTTCGGGCCCAGCAGGCCGAAGATGCCGCCGCGCGGCACCTCCAGGTCGATCGCCTTGAGCGCGTGCACGGATTCGCCGCCGTCGCCGCGATAGACCTTGTCCACGCCGTGTGCGCGGATGGCGAACTCGGGCAGGGCGTCGGGCCCGGTCCCGGCGGGACTGTCGCGCGTCGTGTCGGGGGTGGCGGGTGGGTTCATGGGACGTGCGGGCGGGGCTGGGAACTGTCCGCGGTGGTGGTGCGGAAGCGGTTGAGGCGGGGATGCGCTTCGCCTATGTATGGCCTTGGCGTCCGGCGTACAACCGCGCGGGCGCATGCCGCCACCACACGCCGGAGCCCGCCCCGCGATGCAGCCGCCCGAAACCATCACCGTCGAGACCCGCGAGATCGCCTGCGACGGCGGCGGCGGCGCGCTGGGACATCCGCGCGTGTTCCTGAACATGGGTGCGAAAACCGCGATCGATTGCCCCTATTGCGGGCGCCGCTTCGAACTTTCGGCCGACGCG
>JAYPUG010000379.1:0-2508 GCA_038133965.1 Rhodospirillaceae bacterium
CGCCCGCAAAGGCGCCGATCCGCGCTGGAGAGGTGTCGCTCATGGCCGTATCCCGTGCTCGTTCGGCAGTGCGAAGAAGGTTTGCGCCTGCCTTGCACAACACGGCTTTAACACAGGTCTCCCCGATTTGGCGCGGCGTTGACGCACGTGTCTCGAAGGTGGTTTGCTGGCGGTCGAAACAACGGCGCGTAACGCAAGAAACAGCGCCGGATCAGGGATTCGAGGAGAACGTCTGGTGCCAACAGGACTGGAAAACGCACGCTTGGGCCGAGTCGAGCGGGAAGACTGCCCGGCCGAGTTCGTGGATGCCTACGACGAGGTGCTGCGCACGCGCGGCATGGAGCGCATGCCCAACGTGTTCGCGCTGCTGGCGAACAGCCCCGGCGCACTCGCGTCGGTCACGCCGGTCGGTGCCTATGTGCGCTACGCGACCGATTTCGATGATGCGCTGCGCGAGTATGTGATCCTTACGGTGGCCCAGGAACTGCGCTGCGAGTACGAGTGGGCGCACCACTGGATCGTGGCCCAGAAGGCCGGTGCGTCGGACGAGCTCCTGTCCAGGCTCGGCACGCCGGAGATCGAGGCCGAGCCCGGCGCGGTCGGGCTCGCGACCCGCTACGCGCGCCTGCTGACGCGCAACGAGGATGTCGATGACGCGACGGTCGATGCACTGAAGGCCGAATTCGGCACCCGGGGCTTCGTCGATCTGACCATCATGATCGGCTACTACGGCATGCTCGCACGCTTCATCAACGTGTCACGGATCGAGGTCGAGGACGGCTACGACGCACCGCCGTTCAACGTCTAAACGCGCGCACGCGCGCCACGGAGGGAGGAATCCATGGTCAAGGTCATCGTGCAGATGTATCCGGTGGTTCGGGCGGAGAGCCCCGAGGAGCGCAAGGAAATGCGCCCCATGGGCCGCAACCGCGAGCGTTTCCAGGAAGCGATGGACGGCATGCCCGACCTCATACAGGCGATGGACGACCTGGGTGTGTGGGGCATTTCGTCGATCGAGCATCACTTCCACTCGGAAGGCTACGAGGTCGGTCCGGCGATCGGCATTAATACCGGCTACTGGGCGGGTCTCTCGAAGAACCTGCACATTGGCAGCCTCGGTTACGTGATGAGCGTCGATGACCCGATCCGCGTGGCGGAGGAAACGGCGATCCTCGATCACATGACCAAGGGGCGCTGTTTCGTCGGATTTGCGCGCGGCTATCAGGCGCGCTGGACGAACGTGCTGGGACAGAAGATCGGCTCGGTCGCGACGCTGTCGGACAAGAGCGCGGCAGACGAGCACAACCGCAAGATCTTCGAGGAACAGGTCGATATCGTCATGAAGGCCTGGACCGAGGATGCCCTCGACCACAAGAGCGATCTCTGGCAGTACCCCTATCCCCATGACGAGGGGCTCGAAGGCTGGTTCATGGGCGATGTGACCCGCCAGATGGGTGCCCCCGGCGAGATGGACGAGGACGGCGTGCTGCGCAAGATCTGTGTCACGCCGGCACCCTATACCCAGCCGCATCCGAAGGTGTTCATCGCATCGAACGCCTCGATCGAGACGGTGGAGTATGCGGGTGCGCGCGGTTTCGTGCCGTCCTACTTCTCCAGCATCGGCAAGTGTTCGCACTACGGCCCGCGCTACACCGAGATCGCGAACCAGAACGGCTTCAACTTCGTCCACGGCCAGAACCAGTCCATCGTGCGCTGGCCACATGTGGGCGAGAACCGCGAGGACGGCGCGCAGAAGGCGCTCGACTGGTCGGGCGACATCTTCCAGAACTTCTACGGCCCGCTCTTCCCCGACTGGACGAGCAAGGCCCAGGACGTTGACGACAAGCGACTGCTGGAACTGATGGATGAAACGGGCCTGTTCCAGTACGGCTCGGTCTCCGATGTGCGCGACGCCTATATCGATCAGTGGAAGCAGCTTCCGGCGGAATACATCACGCTGATCTACCACTACGCACAGTGCCCGAAGGAAGAGATGATCGAGCAGCTGCGGATCTTCATGCAGGAGATCAAGCCGGCGCTGGACGAGCTCACGGACTATCCCGAAGCCGAAGCGGCCGAGTAACCGCCGGGGATTTCGGCACCGCCGGGTGGCGCTTTCCGGGCGCCGCCCGTTGCATTCACGAACCGTATTTGCCGCAGAGACATCATGCTGAACTCGACATTCGCCGCGAACGGAATGGTCGTCGCGCCGCACCATCTTGCCGCCGAAGCGGGGCTCGATGTACTGCGCGAGGGCGGCAATGCGCTGGAGGCGATGATCGCTGCCGCTGCTGCGATCGCGGTCGTCTATCCGCACATGAACTCGATCGGCGGCGACGGGTTCTGGCTGGTCTCTTCCGCCGACGGCGCGCCGTTGGCGATCGATGCGTGCGGGGCGGCGGGATCGGGTGCCACCATCGACCGCTACCGGTCGGAGGGGCATGAGACGATCCCGTCGCGCGGACCGCTGGCGGCCCTGACCGTCGGGGGAACCGTGTCGGGCTGGGG
>JAYPUG010000380.1:0-2503 GCA_038133965.1 Rhodospirillaceae bacterium
CGCCCGACCCGGTCTCGCCGATGGAGCTGTCGGCCCACGGCTCGATCTTCCTGGCACGGCCGATGCTGTTCGACTTCACGGCCACGCGCGAGGAGCTGGTCAATTGCGCTGGCGACTTGTTCGACGTGGTCGGCTCGGGCGCGGTGAAGATCGAGATCAACCAGCGCTATCCGCTGTCGGAGACGGTGCAGGCCCACAAGGACCTGGCCGCGCGCAAGACGACCGGCTCGACGATTTTGATGGCTTAGGGCGACAAACTCTTGAAATCGTCATGCCCGCGAAGGCGGGCATCCATTGTCGCCGGCGCACGCCGGGCAAACGAAGGTGTTCATGGACTCCCGCATCCGCGGGAGTGACGACATTCCGGGCAGGCCTGCCAGATTCAGCCGTCCAGGAGCGTACGTTCAAGCCAGCCGGCCACCAGGTCGGTGATCGCGCCCTCGCGACCCTTGTAGTAGTGGTCGCAGTCGGGGACGATCTCGACGTCGCAGGGCCCGCCGCTCGCCGCCGCAAAATCCTCCGCCGGGTAAGCCGAGCGCACCTCCGCATCGCCGCGGATATAGAGCGTCGGGCAGGTAACGCGCGGCGCGGTTTCGACCGTATCGGGCATGGTCGTCAGCCGGTCGATGTAGCTCTCGGCCGTGATCACGTACCACCAGCCCGGCATCAGCATGAACCGGTCGCCGCGCCCCTGGGCGATCATCGCCTCGGCCTGGGCGCGCAGCTCGGGCGTGCGTGCGCCGCCGAGCAGGCCGGTCGTGGGCGCAAGGTCGGTCTGGTGGCTGCCGCCGGCATGGGCCGAGAGCAGCACCATCGCCGGTGTCTCGGTGTGATTGGCGGCGTGCTGCACGGCCAGGAACCCGCCGTTCGAATGGCCGATCAGGACCGGCGCGTCGAAGCCATGGGTGTCGGCCACCCACTTCGCCGCGAACTCGTTGTCGGCAATCGCCTCCGCCGTCGTCTGGAAGGCCGCACCCTCCACCGCCCGGCTGTCGCGGTTCGACAATATGTCGTGGCCGCGCCGGTTGAACGCCAGGCAGGCGAAGCCCAGCTCGGTCAGCGCCGGCGGCAGGAAACGCGGCGCGCCGACATAGAAGTTCATGGTGTTGCCGTGGAACAGCAGCACCGCGCCCGCTGTGGTGCCGCCGTCGGGCTCGTACCAGGCGCCGTCGAGGGGCTTTTCGGTGTCGGTGGCGATGGTGACGAGTTCGGTCTTCATGGGACGTGCCTTGAACAGGAAATTGGGCAGGGGTTTGGGAAGTTCATTCCCGAAACGACGAAGGGCGGGTCATCGGACCCGCCCTTGCGTGTGCGTATGACCGTCGCGGTCACTGATTCATCGTGTCGTAGAAATCGTTGTTGTTCTTGGTGTTCTTCATCTTGCCGAGCAGGAACTCCATCCCGTCGACGACGCCCATCGGGTTGAGGATGCGGCGCAGCACCCACATCTTCGACAGGGCGTCCTTGTCCACCAGCAGCTCCTCTTTACGGGTGCCCGACTTGGTGATGTCGATCGAGGGCCACACGCGCTTGTCCGACAGCTTGCGGTCGAGCACGATTTCCGAGTTACCGGTGCCCTTGAACTCCTCGAAGATGACCTCGTCCATCCGCGAGCCAGTCTCGATCAGCGCGGTCGAGATGATGGTCAGCGAGCCTCCCTCCTCGATGTTGCGCGCTGCGCCGAAGAAGCGCTTGGGCCGCTGCAGGGCGTTGGCATCGACACCGCCCGTCAGCACCTTGCCCGACGACGGAACCACGGTGTTGTAGGCGCGCGCCAGGCGGGTGATCGAGTCCAGCAGGATCACCACGTCGCGCTTGTGCTCGACCAGGCGCTTGGCCTTGGCGATCACCATCTCGGCGACCTGCACATGGCGGGTGGCCGGCTCGTCGAAGGTGGACGAAATCACCTCGCCGCGCACGGTGCGCTGCATGTCGGTCACTTCCTCGGGCCGCTCGTCGATCAGCAGAACGATCAGATAGACCTCGGGGTGGTTCGCCATGATCGCCTTGGCGACGTTCTGCATCATCACCGTCTTGCCGGTGCGCGGCGGGGCGACCAGCAGGGCGCGCTGGCCCTTGCCCAGCGGCGCGACCATGTCGATGACGCGCAGCGTCGGGTCCTTGAACTCGGGATCCTCGATCTCGAGCGTGATCTTCTCCTCGGGATAGAGCGGCGTCAGGTTGTCGAAGTTGATGCGGTGGCGCGTCTGGTCGACATCGTCGAAGTTGACCTTGGCGACCTTGACCAGCGCGAAGTAACGCTCGCCGTCCTTCGGCGCGCGAATCTCTCCCTCCACCGTGTCGCCCGTGCGCAGCGAGAACCGGCGCACCTGGCTGGGCGAGACGTAGATGTCGTCGGGGCCCGGCAGGTAGTTCGATTCCGGCGAGCGCAGGAAGCCGAAGCCGTCCTGAAGCACTTCCAGGACGCCACCGCCCGAGATCGGCACGTCGTCCTCGGCCAGCGCCTTGAGGATGGCGAACATCATGTCCTGGGTGCGCAGGT
>JAYPUG010000381.1:0-2497 GCA_038133965.1 Rhodospirillaceae bacterium
TTGAGCTGTGCGTCTTCCTGCAGGAGGGCTGGACCGGCGTGCCGGAGGGCGATGCTGGAGAAGGCGGGGGCGGAGTAGGCCTTCGTTTTTGGCGCCGGTCCTAGGTGTCCGTCGCGATCAGCACCGTACCGGTTGCAGCGCCGGATTCGAGAAATTCGTGCGCGGCGGCGGTTTCGGCCAGCGGGAACTCGCGCGCGACGAGATGCTGCGCCGGCCCGGCGGCGAGCCATTCGGTGATGTCCGCGTGGGCCTTCGCCACGGCCGTGTCCGGGATCAGGTACATAAAGACCCAGCGGAGCAGCGCGTTCTTCTGCTGGAACGCGTAGTAGCTGAGGGTGGGCGTCGGGTCGGCGTCCGAGGCGTAAGCGGCGATCACGCCGTTGTCCCTGAGCACCGCCACGTTCGTCGGCTGGTTGCGCCCGAACGCCACCTCGATCACCCGGTCCACCCCGTCGCCGCCGGTCGCGTCCATCACCGCGGCCGCGACATCCGCGTCGCGGTAGTTGACGACGAGGTCCGCGCCCGCGCCGCGTGCCGCCTCGGCCTTGGCGTCGGAGCTGACGGTGGCGATCACCTTCGCTGCGCCGCCCCATTTCGCCATCTGGATCGCGTAGTTGCCGATAGCGCCCGCACCGCCGGTGACCAGCACGTTCGCGCCCGTGACCGGCCCGTCGGCGAACACGGCATAGTGGGCCGTGACCGCAGGGATGCCGAGGCACGCGCCCCCGTCCATGCCGACCCCGTCGGGAAGCGCGATGGCGTAGTCGGCGCGGATGGCGATGTATTCCGCCGCCGTGCCGAAGGGGCGCTGCCACTGGCCGCAGTAGATCCAGACCCGTTCGCCGATGCGCGCGGGATCGACGCCGTCGCCCACCTGGTCGATGGTGCCGGCGCCGTCGCTGTGGGGAACGATCCGCGGGAAGGCGTGGGGCTGGCCGTTGAAGCCGATCCGCCGCTTCAGGTCCGAGGGGTTGAGGCCCGAGCGGGACAGCTTCACCCGCACTTCGCCGGGGTCCGCCTCGGGCGTCTCCATCTCGCCGACCTTGATCACCTCGGCCGCCGGACCCTGCTTGTCGTACCACGCCGCGCGCATCGGCCTGCTCCCCGGTTTGTGTGGCGCCGTCAGTCGCCGACCGTGTAGCGCTTCAGCGCCTCGGCGGTGAATTCCATGCCGTGGCCCGGCCGGTCGGGCGGTGCCATGTGCCCGTCCTCGATCGTTACCGGGTGCTCCCACAGATCGTCGGGCGACCCGGCCAGCACCTCGACCAGCGAGGCGTTGGGGATCGCGGCCAGCACGTGGATCGAGAGTTCAGGCACCAGGTGCGGTGCGATCTTGATGTCGTAGGCCGCGGCCAGGTGCGCGATGCGCATGGTCTCGGTGAAGCCGCCGCAGCGGTGGATGTCGGGGTTCAGGTACTGCGCGGCCCCGGCCTCGATCAGGTCGCGGAAGCCGTAGCGCGTGTACTCGTTCTCGCCCGTGGCGATGGGGATGGTCGTCGCGGCGGCCACCTCGGCGCACTGGGCGATGTTGTCGGCCAGCACCGGCTCCTCGTACCAGAACAGGTCCAGCTCCTCGAGCGCCTGCGCCACGCGGATGTTGGTGGCGACGTCCCAGCGCTGGTTCGCATCGACGAGGATCGCCATGGAATCGCCCAGCGCCGCGTGCAGCTGGCGCACCCGCTCGACGTTTTCCATCACGTTCTCGCGGCCCAGCTTGAACTTGTAGTGGCGGCAGCCCTGGTCGCGGAACATCTGGGCCTCCGCGATCAGCTCATCGACCGTGTAGGGCAGGAACCCGCCGCTGCCATAAACCGGGATGCGCTCGTTGTGGGCGCCGAAGAGCTGCCAGACGGGCCGGCCCACGGCCTTGCCCATCAGGTCCCACAGGCCGATATCGACCGCGCTCATGGCATAGACCGGGATGCCCTTCTTCCGCAGGCCGCGGTCGTTTTCGTACATGTCGCGCCAGATTGCGCCGATCTGCGTGGCGTCGCGCCCGACGACCAGCGGCACGATGCTTTCCTCAAGGTAGGCCCGAACCGAGCGCGCGCCTATGCCGCCGACGAGCATGGTGTAGCCCAGCCCCTCGAGGCCCGCGTCCGTCTCGATCCGCGCGACCACATAGGTGTTGCCCGCGTAGTAGCGGTTGACCGGCGGGCCGTTGGGCACGTCGAGAACGGAGGTGGTGATGCCGGTGATCTTCATCGCCTGTTTCCCTTGTGTGCCGCCGCGCGTCAGACGGGCGCGGCCGGCAGCGGTTCCTTGCCGAGGATCATGTCCGAGGCCTTCTCGGCGATCATGATCGTGGCGGCGTTGGTGTTGGTCGAGAGCGGGCGCGGCATGACCGAGGCGTCGGCGACGCGCAGCCCCTCGATGCCGCGCACCCGGAGCCGGTCGTCCACCACGCAGTTCGGGTCGTCGTCCGGGCCCATCCGGCATGTGCTCATCAGGTGGAACACGGTGGTGCCGTAGGAGCGCGCGAAGTCGAGCATCTCGT
>JAYPUG010000382.1:0-2050 GCA_038133965.1 Rhodospirillaceae bacterium
ACCGCATGCCGATGAAGCAGCGCGATTGCAGCGTACAGGCGTGGATCAGGGCCGAGTGGCCGATCGTGATCTCGTCCCCGATGATGGTCGGCATGTGCTCGGAACCATCCTGGCGCGGACCATTGATATGGATGACCGTGCCGTCCTGGATGTTCACCCGCTCGCCGATACGGATGTGGCTTCCGGCATCGCCGCGAATGACCGACGAGTACCAGACGCTCGATCCCGCGCCGATATGCACGTCCCCGATCACCGAGGCCGTGTCGGCGATGAAGACGTCGTCGGCGAGGGTCGGCATGACGCCGAGATAGGGTTTGACGGGACTGGTCATCGGATACTCTCCACTAGCTGAGGCCCTCGCCTTCATCGGCGCCCATCACGAGGTTCAGGGTCTGGACCGCCTGGCCCGACGCCCCCTTGCCGAGATTGTCGATCACGCCCGCGACGACCGCCTGACCCGTCGCATCGTTGTGCAGAACATAGAGACGAAGTTCGTTGGTGTCGTTCAGCGCCTCGGGGTCGAGGGTGGCCGGATCCCCTCCCTCACCCAGCGGTGCAACCGTCACGAACCGCTCGTCGGCATAGTGATCGGCCAGCGCGGCGTGCAGGTCGCGTGCTGCGGGTGTACCGGGCAGGTGCCAAAGCGCCAGCGGAATCTGGACCAGCATGCCCTTGTAGTAGTCGGCCACCGACGGCACGAAGACCGGCGCGTGAGCGAGCCCGCCCCAGCGCGTGATCTCGGGCAGGTGCTTGTGCGACAGGCCCAGCGCATAGGCGTAGATCGTGCTGCCCGTATGGTTCGGCGCGCTTTCGTCCTCGAAGGCCGCAATCAGCGACTTGCCGCCGCCGGAATAGCCGGACACCGCGTTGATCGTCACCGGATGGTCCGCCGGCAGCAGACCTGCCTTCACCAGCGGATGCAGCATCGCGACCGAGGTGATGGCGTAGCAGCCGGGGTTGCTGATCCGCTGCGAAGCTCGGATCGCGTCGCGGTGATCGTCCTCGTACTCCGGAAAACCGTAAGTCCAACCATCCACCGCACGATGCGCCGTCGAGGCATCGATCACCACCGTATCGCCCTCGATCAGCGAGACGGACTCGCGCGCGGCATCGTCGGGCAGGCACAGGATCGCGACATCGGCCTCGTTCAATGCACGCCGACGTGCGTCCACGTCCTTGCGCTCGTCGTCGCCGAGTTGGATCAGCGACACGTCGGCGCGCGGCGCGAGCCGTTCGTTAATCTGCAGGCCGGTCGTCCCGGCCTCGCCGTCTATGAATACCGTGGTCGTCATGGCGCGCAGGATGTAGCGCCTCACGGCACAAACGAAAAGGGGCTGTCGCGTCTGCCGAGGCCAAGTTTATCCCCGGATTTTCCGGGCCTCGCCTTGAGTGCCCGGGACTGGTCGCTTAAGATACCGAATATCAACGATAATTTCCGAACGATGGCGAGGGTGGCATTAGGTTGCTTTCGGTTGAGTCGGTTTGACGCAGAGAGATAAGCAGGAGAACAAGCCATGCGTGGAACACTATCCAATTCACTGAAACTTTCCGCTATTGCGGTCGGATTGGCATTGGCGATTGGCGCCGGCAGCGGCGAGGCCCATGCCGATTGCGGCGAGGTGTCGATCACGGAGATGAACTGGGCCTCGGCCTCAGTCGTCACCAACGTCGCGAAGTTCATCATGGAGCAGGGTTACGGCTGCAAGGTAACCGCCGTGCCGTCCGACACCGTACCGGCCGCAACATCGCTGGCCGAGAACGGCGAGCCGGACATCGCCACCGAGATGTGGATCAATTCTGCGCCGGTGTATCAGAAGCTCGAGGCCGAAGGAAAAGTGAGGACAATTGCCAACGTCTTGTCCGACGGTGGTGCCGAACACTGGCTGATTCCCAAGTACCTGGCCGACAAACACCCCGAGCTGAAGACCATCGAGGGCGTACTGGCGAACCCCGAACTGGTCGGCGCGCGTTTCCACAACTGCCCGGAAGGCTGGGGCTGCCGGATCGTCAACGACAGTCTCAAGCAGGCCTTCGACCTCGAGGGTAACGG
>JAYPUG010000382.1:2060-2496 GCA_038133965.1 Rhodospirillaceae bacterium
GCTCGGGCGAGACGCTTGCGGGCTCCATCGCTGCGGCTTATGCCGACGAGAAGCCCTGGTTCGGCTACTATTGGGCACCTACGGCACTGCTCGGCAAATACGAAATGGTTCCCGTCGATCTGGGTCCCTACAACGACGAAATTCACCAGTGCAACCGGAACACCGAGTGCAATGAAGTGGGCAAGTCGCCCTACCCGTCGGCACGGGTGGTAACCGGCGTGACCACGGACTTCGCCAACCGCGAGCCCGAAGTCGTCGAGATGCTCTCGAACCTGAGCTTCACGAACCAGCAGATGGGTTCCGTACTCGCCTGGCGGCAGGACAACAACGCCTCCGCCGAGGAGGCGGCCGTGTACTTCCTGACAACCTACAAGGACGTCTGGGGCGACTGGCTGAACGACGACGCCAGATCCAAGCTGGCCGCATTGCTCAAGTA
>JAYPUG010000383.1:0-2113 GCA_038133965.1 Rhodospirillaceae bacterium
CCCTCCGGGTCGGCGCCCGACAGGGTGAACTCGTCGGTGTGGCAGACGCCGGTGGCCTTGATCTCGACCAGCACCTCGCCCTCCTTGGGGCCGTCGAGGGTTACGGTCTCGATCGAAAGCGGCTTGCCGGCCTGGATGGCGACGGCGGCGCGGGTTTCCATGGCTCAATCCTCCCGGGAACGCGAATTTCGTTGCCGGAAGTGTCCCAAGGTGCGCCGGGGAGTGCAAGCGCAGGTGCGCCCGGCGTGACTGGAAATCCCGTTACCCCAGCACCCGCGCGTAGAGGTCGAACATCTTGCCCCACACGATCTCGGCCGAGGGTTCGTGATAGACGGGGCGTTCCGGGAAGGCGAAACCATGCTCGGTGCCGGGGAACGTCTCGATCTGGTGGGGCACGCCGCTGGCGTCGAGCGCCGCCGCCAGGTCCGGGATCACGTTGTCGGGTACCCAGTGGTCGTGCTCGGCAAAGGCGTAG
The DNA here is from genome assembly GCA_038133965.1 of Rhodospirillaceae bacterium. Classification (GTDB taxonomy): domain Bacteria; phylum Pseudomonadota; class Alphaproteobacteria; order UBA6615; family UBA6615; genus JAYPUG01. The sequence goes on from JAYPUG010000383.1 coordinate 476, forward strand.
TACATCTCGCCCTCGATCCGCGGCGCCAGCAGGTGCGGGGAATCGTCATTCTCCGTGACGATATAGACGCCGTAGAGCGAGACGTTGGCCGCGAACCGGTCGGGAAAGCGCCCGGCCACCGTGGTCACGAACGCCCCCGACATGCAGTAGCCGACCGAACCCATGGGCCCGTCGGACGCCGCATCGTCCTCGCCCAGCGCCGCGAGCAGTGCGCCGGTGTCGCTAGCCACGCCCTCGTTCGTGAGGCTGTGCCAGGCCGCGAAGATCATCTCGGTCATCTTGTCGGTGCGCTTCGCCAGATTGAAGCGCAGGAAACCGAGCCTGTAGTAAAGGTCGGGCAGGACCGCGTAATAGCCCTGGGCGGCGATGCGCCGGGCGAAGTTCCGCAATTCCTCGCGGATCCCCGGCGCATCCATGTACATCACCACCACCGGGTGCGGCCCGTCCCCGTGGTCCCCGGGGTCGGGCCACCCCCCCAAGGCCGGCCTCGCCCCGGCGGGCGGGGGGCCCACGAACACCCGGTGGGCCATGGCGTGCGTCCGCCTACTTCTCGGGCAGGGTGCGCAGGTAGGCGACGATCGCCAGCAGGTCTTCCTCCGAGATGTTGGCGTAGTAGGAGTACGCCATCGGCGGCAGCATCCTCGAGCCGTCCGGCCGGGTGCCCGTGGTGATCATCTGCCGGATGTTCGCGTAGCTAACCTCCGACAGGCCCGCCGGCGTGATGTTCGCCGACACGCTCGTGCCCCACGGTCCGTGGAACTCGAACCCGCCCGCGCCCAGGTTGTTCACGGTATCGGGTCCCTTGGGGCCCATCGGCGAGTGGCACTCGATGCAGTGACCGAGCGGGCCGGCGAGATAGGCGCCATACACGACGCGGTCGTCGCGCGGCACGTCGGGAACCGATCCCACGGGCGGGCCATAGGCCGGCGGCAGCGGGATGCGATAGACCGACTTGGGAATCTCGTTCTTGATTGCCGGCACCTGGCGCAGATAGGCGACGATGGCCTTCACGTCCGTGTCGGACAGGCCGCGATAGAGGCCGATCGGCATGGGCGGGCCGATGATGGAGCCATCGGGGCGCACGCCCTCGCGGATCGCCTTGATGATCTGCGCGTCGGTCCAGTTGCCGATGCCGGTTTCGGGATCGGGTGTAATGTTGGGCGCGTTCACGTCGAAGGCCGGATTCTTCTCGAACGGCGCCATGCCGGCGAGTTCCATGCCCGGAATGTCTCCGGTTGGCCCCTTCGGCGTGTGGCAATTCCCGCACGCGACGATCGACTGCATCAGATAGGTGCCGCGCTCGAGCAGGGTTTCGGCGGTGGCCGATCCGGCAAGCGCAAGATAGGCGGCGGCGGCGAGCGACGGCGCAAGATACTTCGAGTTCATGATGATTACGCCCCGGTTCAAGAACTGTGGGGACTATACCACCGCGAGAGCCTGTTGTGGGTTAACGAATCTTCAGAACCCGAACATGTGGTCGAGGGAGAACGCGCTGCCGTCGCGCGCAATGACGCCGTGATAGCCGAACAGACGGCACGAGGTGTCGCGGATCAGCACATAGCCGCTACCTGCCGGGCCCGGGTTCGCCGCTGCAGCGCGCGCCTTTGCGTCGAAGGCCTCGGACAGGCGGAAATGCAG
>JAYPUG010000383.1:2123-2491 GCA_038133965.1 Rhodospirillaceae bacterium
CCTCCGCACGCGATTGCCACGGTTTCCTCAGCCACCACCGCGCCGTTGCCGTCGTGGAGGCGCAACTTCGTCTCCGACGTGCCGCGCCACGGGGTAGAGGCGGGATAGATAAGGTGGCAGAAGGTGTCGTTGTCTTCTCCACCGACGGCCATGGCCGGATCGGTGCGCAGGAACAGGCGGGTCGTCAGGCCCGGCGCGGCGCCCGCATAGGATTGCGGCTCGTTGTTCCAGGTCAGCACGGTGTTGAAGATGTGGGCGCCGAAGCTTGTCTCCGCCGCATGGCCCGAGCCGCGCGCCTCGTAGCGGAAGAGGGCGTGCAGCCAGCCATCGACGCCGCGCGTCGCGGCCCCGAAATCATAGACCAGCTC
>JAYPUG010000384.1:0-2485 GCA_038133965.1 Rhodospirillaceae bacterium
GCCCAGTGCTGAACCCGCTTCCGCAGCCCCGAAACCCGCTGCGCCGGCTCCTGCCGCGGCGGCGAACGGCGGCGGACGCGTCTTCGCGAGCCCGCTGGCGCGCCGGCTGGCCGAACAGCAGGGGATCGATCTTTCGCAGGTTTCGGGTTCCGGCCCTCATGGCCGGGTGGTGAAGGCGGACATCGAGGCTTTCGCGGCCGGGGGCGGTGCGCGCTCCGGCACCGCGCCGTCCGCACCGTCGCGTGCGATGGCCGTGTCCGCCGAGGGCGATGCGCCCTACGAGCTGCTCGACGTGTCGAACATGCGCAAGGTCATCGCCCAGCGCATGACCTCGTCGAAGCAGAACGTGCCCCACTTCTACCTGACCGTCGATTGCGAGATCGACCGGCTTCTTGAAGCCCGCGCCGCGCTTAATGCGCGCGCGAAGGACGGCGAGTTCAAGATCTCGGTCAACGACATGATCATCAAGGCGGTGGCGACCGCGCTCGTCCAGGTGCCGCGCGCCAACGCCGGCTGGTCGGACGAGGGTATCCGGCTCTATCAGCGCGCCGACATCTCGGTCGCCGTCGCCATCGGCGAGGGGCTGGTCACGCCGATCGTGCGCGGTGCCGAAGGAAAGGGCCTGCGCCAGATTTCGGCCGAAATGGGCGACCTCGCAGCGCGTGCGCGCGACGGCAAGCTGACGCCGGAAGACTACCAGGGCGGCACCTTCACCATTTCCAACCTGGGCATGTACGGCATGAAGCAGTTCGACGCCGTCATCAACGAACCGCAGGGCGCGATCCTGGCGGTCGGTGCCGGCGAACAGCGCCCGGTCGTGCATGGCGGCGAACTGGCCGTCGCGACCGTGATGAGCCTGACCCTGTCGGTCGATCACCGCGCGCTCGACGGTGCCATCGGTGCGGAATTCCTGGCTGCGCTCAAGAGCCTGATCGAAGAGCCGGTCGGCATGCTGCTCTAGGCCGCGGAGAACGGGACATGGCGGAACAGAAATTCGACCTGGTCGTCGTCGGCGGCGGCCCCGGCGGCTACGTCGCCGCGATCCGCGCGGCGCAGCTCGGCATGAAGGCCGCAGTCATCGAGGCGAACCACCTCGGCGGTATTTGCCTAAACTGGGGCTGCATCCCGACCAAGGCGCTCCTGCGCACGTCGGAAATCTATCACTACATGCAGCACGCCGAGGATTACGGGCTGAAGGCCGAGAAGGTCTCGTTCGACGCCAAGAAGATTGTCGAACGCTCGCGCGGCGTCGCCAAGCAGCTCAACCAGGGCGTCGGTTACCTTCTGAAGAAGAACAAGGTGGAGGTGATCGACGGCTGGGCCAAGCTGGCGGGCGGCAAGGCCGGCGCGCGCAAGCTGACGGTCGAGAAAGACGGTAAGAAGATTGCCGATGTCGTCGCGAAAAACATCGTCCTGGCGACGGGTGCGCGGGCGCGGGACCTGCCGGGGCTTGAGGCAGACGGCGACCGCGTGTGGACCTATCGCGAGGCGATGGTGCCGGAAAGCTTCCCGAAGTCCTTGCTGGTCGTCGGGTCGGGCGCCATCGGCATCGAATTCGCCTCGTTCTACCGGACCATGGGTGCCGAGGTGACGGTGGTTGAGGTGCTGGACCGCATCCTGCCGGTCGAGGATGCTGAAATCTCCGGCCTTGCGGCCAAGGCGTTCGAGAAGCAGGGGATGAAGCTCATCACCGGCGCGACGGTGAAGTCGCTCGACCGCAAGAAGACGGGTGTGACGGCGACGGTCGAGAAGGGCGGCAAGTCCGAGAAGATCACCGCCGAACGGGTCATCATGGCGGTAGGCATCGTCGGCAATGTCGAGAATATCGGCCTCGAGGGCACCAAGGTGAAGGTGGACCGCACCCATATCGTCACCGACGAATGGGGCCAGACCGGCGAGCCCGGCATCTGGGCCATCGGTGACGTGGCCGGCCCGCCGTGGCTTGCGCACAAGGCCTCGCACGAGGGCATCATCGCGGTCGAGCGGATCGCGGGCTCGAAGGACGTGCACCCGATGGACACGTCGCGCATTCCCGGCTGCACATATTGCCAGCCGCAGGTCGCGTCGGTCGGCCTGACGGAGGAAAAGGCAAAGGAGGGCGGCCACAAGATCAAGGTCGGTCGATTCCCGTTCCAGGGCAACGGCAAGGCGATCGCATTGGGCGAACCGGAAGGCCTGATCAAGACCATCTTCGATGCCGAGACGGGCGAATTGCTCGGCGCGCACATGATCGGCGCCGAGGTGACCGAGCTGATCCAGGGCTACGGGATCGCAAAGACCCTCGAGACGACCGAGGCGGAACTGATGCACACCGTGTTCCCGCACCCAACGCTGTCGGAGATGATGCACGAGTCCGTGCTTGACGCGTACGGGCGCACCATCCACTTCTAGGCCATGACTTCAGCGCACAGTTCCGACAAGGCCGCCGCAGCCGCGCTGCGCCATCCCGAGACGCGCAACCGGCCCGACAACCCGATCCAGCGCA
>JAYPUG010000385.1:0-2483 GCA_038133965.1 Rhodospirillaceae bacterium
GGCCTCCTGCACGGCATAGGCCGCGTCGATGTCGCGTTCCGGCAGATCGTGGCGCACCGGCGCGCACGGCTTTCCCGTCCGGGCCGCCTCGCGCAGGTTTCGCGCGAGCGTGTCGATGGTCTTCTTTTTGACATTCGCTGACACGGTATTTCGCCTCGCCCGGTTTCGGTCCCGGATTCTTAGGTGGCCGGAACGCACCTGTCCACCGAGCGCAGGTGCTGTCAGTCCTCTGCGAGGCTTCGCCAGATGCGGTCGAAGGATTCGTGGGTGTCGCCGAACAATTCGATCAGGCGGGGATCGAAATGGGCCGTGTCCACGCGGTCGTCGCCGTGCAGCAGGATGTCGCGCGCCTGATCATGTGTGAGCGCCTGCTTGTAGGGCCTGCGCGATCGCAGGGCGTCATAGATATCGGCGACCTGAACGATCCGGGCCGAAAGCGGAATATCGTCTTCGCGCCTGCCGGCCGGATAACCCGTTCCGTTCCACTTCTCGTGATGGTTGAGCGCGATCTCGGCCGCCATTGCGAGCCGGGGCGACCGGCTGAGAATCTCGTGTCCATAGACCGTATGGTTGTCCATCTCGCGCCGTTCGGCCGGGTCGAGCTCGCCGGTCTTGCGCAGGAGCGCGGGTGCGACCCCCATCTTGCCCACGTCGTGAAGCTGGGCCGAATAGCGCAGTTCCCGGCAATACGCTTCGTCCATCCCCAGGGTGCGGGCCATGAAGTGGGAATAGTCATTGACGCGAAAGACATGGTTCCCGGTGCCTTCGTCGTATATTTCGGCTGCACGGGCGAGCAGCGAGATGGCGAGACGGAACGCATCGTCGCTGACGTTGGCGCCCCCAAGTTCCGCGAGTTCCTCTGCTTGTCTTCGAAGCCGGGAGTTGCGCTCGCGTATGCCGACAGCGCTCTCGCCGATCCGTTCCAGCAGGTCGGCGCGTTCCACGGCCGCGCCGGCGATGGCGTTGAAGCGGTCAAGCACGGCCAGATGCTCGTCGGCGAAGCGGCGGCCGGAGTTGGCATCGTTCACCAGGGCGATCACCCCGATGGTTTCCGCGTCGTAGTTCTTCAGCGCGAACGCGACGAGTGCCCCCGGCACGGTTCCATGACATGCATCCGCGATCGATCCCAATGCCGGCGGGTTTGTGTCGGCCGGGAAGCCGGAAAGTTTCATGGTCTGTCCGGTGCGCGCGACTTCTACCACCACGCAGTCCGAATTCAGGGGAACAGCACTGATACCCTGTGCGGGAGCCGGGGTTGATGCCGCATATTCGAGACGCGCGGCCCCGGGGCCACGGCGCAGAAGATAGAGAACGCCCGTATCCGCGCCCATCAGTTCGCGGGCCTGGCGCAGCGCCTTGTCCGTGATGGCGCGCGCGGACTGGCCGGGGTGATGGTCGAGAAACTCGGAAAACGACTGGTGGCGGCTCATCGCGTAACCGGAGGCACGTGTTGGAACTTGCCTCTCCCCACCCTGATGCTAGCGGCGAGGGATAAACACATGGTTAGCGCCTAGCTGTCGAAGATCTCGATCCCGGCCCGCCGGGAGATGTCGTTGAACTGCACCTCGATGTGCTTGCCCGCCAGGTCTGCCGGTGTCTCGCGCGCGATCCAGGCGAGCACCTAGGCGGGCCGCTCGGGCGGCTGGCCCTGATCGGGCGTCAGCGCGGCCTGGCGGAACACCGGGTTCGCATAGATGTCGTTGACCAGATCGGTCTGGGTAAAGCCGGGCGAGAAGGCAAAGATCCGCACGCTCGAATCTTCCAGGTCGAAGTGCAGGCACTGGGTCATGGACAGAAGCGCAGCCTTGGACGAGCAGTAGGCGGCGTAGAACCGGTCGGGGATGAAGGCCCGCGCGCTCGTCAGGTTGATGATCGTGCCCGCGTCGCGTTCCATCATCGACGGCAGCGCTGCCGAGATCAGGTTGTACGGTCCCATGACGTTGGCCTTGAGCACGCCGAGATAGGCATCGGGCGGCACGTCCTGCACGGAACCCATCAGGCCGACGCCCGCATTGTTGACCAGCACGTCGATGTGGCCGTGTTCGGCCAGCACGCCGTTGATGAACGCCTTTGCCGCCGCCTCGTCCGAGACATCGAAACCGTGGGCCTCGGCCGTTGCGCCGGCCGCCTCCACCGCGGCCAGTGTGTCCGCGCACGCATCTGCCGACCGCGCACACAGAATCAGGTGTGGCTTGTCCGCCGCCAGCTCGCGCGCGGCGGCCGCACCGATGCCCCGGCTGGCGCCGGTCAGCACGACCACCTTGTTTTCGAGGCTCGCCATGGTCTCCCCCTCGTATCGTTGCCCGGGGGATAGTGGACCGTCGGCCCGAAAAAGAAAACGCCCGGGCCGGGGCCCGGGCGCGTTCGCAAGGAATGTCGTCCGTTCTATTCGCGCTGTCCGAACAGGTGCAGCAGCATGATGAACAGGTTGATGAAGTCGAGATAGAGCCGGAGCGCGCCCATGATCGCCTTCTTGCCGGCGA
>JAYPUG010000386.1:0-2459 GCA_038133965.1 Rhodospirillaceae bacterium
TCGCGATCACCTGGGCCGTATCGGATCCAAACGGAACGGAAATCGGCCGGATCGACCAGGCGAGCCCCTTCGCGACGGAGGTGGTGCGGACCCGCTGGGCCGAGCTTGCCGTCGAGGCCGGGTTGGCGGCGGCGGCCGGAATCATCGAGATGGTATCGCGCATCGACTGGCGCGACGGGTTCGTCCCGCCGCCCGGCACGCAGGTCTCGCGCAACCCCGGTTGAGCGCGGCGGTTTATCCCCAGCGCGGGAATATTTACAGCCACATGACGGGTTGATACTTTCGCGCCGCGCGTCGGCGGAGGCAGTTCCGGACGGCGCGCAAACGGGCTGGATCGAGTTGCCACGGGCGAACGCCCAGGGGCGGGGGACAGGCAGATGAAGGTGCTGGCTTGCAACAGCAATCGCCCGCTCGCCGAGGCCATTTCGGCCTACCTCAACATCGAACTGACACGCGCTTCCATCCGGCGTTTCTCCGACATGGAGGTCTTCGTCGAGATCCTCGAGAACGTGCGCGGCGAGGACGTCTTCGTCGTGCAGTCCACCTCGTATCCGGCGAACGACAACCTCATGGAGCTTCTGGTCACCCTGGACGCGCTGCGCCGGGGTTCGGCGCGCCGGATCACAGCCGTGATCCCCTACTTCGGCTATGCCCGCCAGGACCGCAAGACCGGGCCGCGCACGCCGATCTCGGCCAAGCTTGTGGCCAACCTCATTACGCGCGCGGGTGCCGACAGGGTGCTGACGCTCGACCTGCATGCCGGCCAGATCCAGGGCTTTTTCGACATCCCGGTGGACAACCTCTTCGCCGGACCGCTCTTTTCCGACGATCTCGGGGGTCAGGGCGATTCTGCCGACCTGGTCATCGTTTCGCCCGACGTAGGCGGCGTGGTGCGCGCGCGCGGCCTCGCCAAACGGCTTGACGCCGATCTTGCGATCATCGATAAGCGCCGCGAACGGGCTGGCGTCTCCGAGGTGATGAACATCATCGGCGACGTTGACCAACGGCGATGCATCCTTGTCGATGACATTTGCGACAGCGCCGGCACGCTTTGCAATGCGGCCGTAGCGTTGATGGACAAGGGCGCCAAGTCGGTATCCGCCTATGTGACGCATGGCGTCCTTTCGGGTGGTGCCGTCGGGCGTGTCGCGGCGTCGCCGATGGAAACCCTGGTGATGACGGACTCGATACAGGCGACCGAAGCGGTGCGTGTGGCGAGCAACATCCGGCAAATCACGGTCGCACCGCTGCTCGGCGAGGCGATCAACCGGATCAGTCAGGAAGCCTCGGTCTCTAGCCTGTTCGACTGATTGTCGGCGCATGGCGCGCCGACGCGAACCGTCCCGGTGCTGACACCCTTGGAGGCACGCCGGACGTAAAGGAGAGAATCATGGCCGATACCGTGACTTTCAACGCGGAATCGCGCGCGCAGGTTGGCAAGGGGGCCGCCCGCGCAACTCGCCGTGAGGGCAAGGTGCCCGCGGTGATCTATGGCGCGAACAAGGACCCCGAAGCGATCACCATCGACCCGGCCCAGTTGAGGGCCGCGCTCGGGCAGCCCGGCTTCTTTGCCACGCTGTTCGATATCGATGTTGAGGGCAACAACCAACAGGTGCTGTGCCGCGACCTGCAGGTCCACCCGGTGACCGACGTGCCGATGCACGCCGATTTCCTGCGTGTGACAGAGCGCACCCGGATCAACGTCGATATCCCCGTCGAGTTCGCGAACGAGGACGCATCGCCGGGACTGCGCGGCGGCGGCGTGCTCAACATCGTGCGTCACACGATCGAGGTGATCTGTCGCGCCGGCGCCATCCCCGAATCCTTCGTGGTCGATCTGACGGGCCTCGAGGTGGGCGACAGCGTCCATATCTCGAACGTTGACCTGCCGGACGGGGTCGCACCGACGATCACTGACCGCGACTTCACCATTGCCACCATCGCAGCACCGACGGTCGTCCCGGTCGAGGAAGAGACCGACGAGGATGCTGAAGGCGTCGATGGGGACGCAGCCGATGAAGGCGCGACCGAGGACGCTGCCGAGGAGAGCGGCGGCGACGAGGGCGAGGAGTAGTCCCGCCCCCGCAGAACGGGCAAATACGTCATGCGACTGGTTGTCGGCCTGGGAAATCCGGGCCCGAAATATCGAAACAACCGGCACAATATCGGCTTCATGGCGGCGGACGAGATCGTTCGCCGCCATGGCCTTTCTGTGCCCCGGTCGAAGTTCCAGTCGGATGTCAGCGAGGGCCAGGTCGCGGGCGAGCGGGTGATCGTGCTCAAGCCCATGACCTTCATGAACGAGTCGGGGCGTGCGGTCGGCGAGGCCGTGCGGTTCTACAAGCTGTTGGTCGAGGACGTGTTCGTGATCTATGACGAGATCGACCTGGCCGCGGCCAAGATCCGCGTCAAGCAGGGCGGCGGGAATGCCGGCCACAACGGGCTGCGCAGCATCGACG
>JAYPUG010000387.1:0-2448 GCA_038133965.1 Rhodospirillaceae bacterium
GGCATCGAGCCGCCCGCGGAGAACCCGCCCTCGACGATCTCTGCCGCCGCCACGTCGATCCTTGGCACCTCGCCGCTCGCCTGCGCGACAAGGAGGTGCCGGCTGTCGTCGCTGAACAGCACGTGGAAAGGCTCCGAGGGCAGTTCGATCACCCGCCGGTCGTCGAGGTTCGCGGTGTCGAGCAACTCGACATAGCCCTGGTCGGCGGGCTCGTCGTAGGTGGTCACGGCCAGCGTCTTGCCGTCGGGTGAGACAAAGGGCCAGCCGGGCACGCCTGTGAGCGCGTGCGTGTCCGTCACCTTCCGGGTTGCGCAGTCGATCACGTGCAGCAGCGGGCGGTGGAAGTCGCCCACGAACAGGCGCGCGCCGTCGTTCGAGACGCGGATCGCCTGGGCGCCGACGGGAACGGGAATGCGTGCCGCGATCGTCCGGGTTGCGACGTCGATTTCGGTGACGACGGGGTATTCCTTGGCCGATGCATAGAGCGTCTTTCCATCCGGGCTCGCGGCGAGGAAGTGGCCGGGGGTCTCGAGCCAGATCGTCGTCTCGATCTCCCAGCTTTCGGGGTGGATCACCAGCAGGCAGCGGTTGGGATCGACCGTCGCCCAGAGCCTGCCGTCCAGCCCGGTCCACAGCGCGTGCGGGCCCTTGTAGAGGTTGAGGTCGATGTGACCGGCCAGCGACATATCCGCCAGATCGACCACCGCGATCCGGTTGTCGGGGATGTTGGGCCCGTAGTCCGCGCTGCCGTAGAGCGACACGAAGGCGCGCGCGCCGTCGGCCGAGATCGCCAGTTCGTGCGGTTTCGCGGTATCGCGCGTGCCGACCTCGACCACGGCCGTGCGCTCGCCCGTCGCGGCGTCGAATGCCGACAGGCTGACGTTTTCCTTCACCGTCATCAGGATGCGGTGGTTTTTCTCGGTCATGGCGGACCTCCCTTGGGCATTCTAGTCGATCCGTTGTGCCGGCTGGGGATTGGTTCGCATTTTCCGAACCTATAGACTCCCGGCGTCGTTCGGCCGGGCCGATATTCGGGGGTGAAGGTGGATTTCCAGCTCAGCGAGGAACAGGTCGCAATCCAGGACATGGCGCGCAGCTTCGCCAACGAGGAGATGCTGCCCCATGCCGAGGAATGGGACGAGGAGGGCATCTTCCCCGTCGATACCCTGCGCGCGGCGGCGGCGCTGGGGCTGGCGGGTATCTATTGCGATCCCGAACATGGCGGCTCGGGCCTGGGCCGGCTTGATGCGACTCTGATCTTCGAGGAGCTGTCGGCCGCGTGCCCGTCGACCGCGGCGTTCATGTCGATCCACAACATGTGTGCGTGGATGATCGACCGGTTCGGCGATGACGATCTGCGCGCGCGCTTCCTGCCCTCGATGATGACGATGGACCGGATCGCGAGCTACTGCCTGACCGAGCCGGGGTCGGGGTCGGACGCGGCGTCGCTGCGCACACGCGCCGAGCGCGACGGCGACGAGTATGTCATCAACGGCTCCAAGGCGTTCATCTCGGGCGGGTCGGCGTCCGACATGTATGTCTGCATGGTGCGCACGGGCGACGAGGGACCCGGCGGGGTCAGCTGCATCATCGTCGAGAAGGACGCCCCGGGACTGTCCTTCGGCAAGCGCGAACGCAAGCTCGGTTGGAACAGCCAGCCGACGGCGGCCGTGATCTTCGAAGATTGCCGTGTGCCCGTCTCGAACCGGGTGGGCGCGGAGGGCGAAGGGTTCAAGTTCGCCATGCAGGGGCTCGACGGCGGGCGGCTCAACATCGGCGCCTGCTCGCTGGGCGGTGCGCGGACCTGCCTCGAGGCCGCGCGCGACTACATGAAGGAACGCAAGCAGTTCGGCCAGCCCATCGCCGAGTTCCAGGCGCTCCAGTTCCGGCTGGCCGACATGGCGACCGAGCTGGAATCCGCGCGCTTGATGATCCACCGCGCGGCCTGGATGCTGGACAACGGCGCCCACGGCACGACCGTGGCGGCGGCGATGGCGAAGCGCATGGCCACGGATGTGGGCTTCGACGTGGTGAACCAGGCGCTGCAGTTGCATGGCGGCTACGGATATCTGCGCGAGTTCCCGATCCAGCGCTACCTGCGCGATTTGCGCGTCCATCAGATTCTCGAAGGCACGAACGAGATCATGCGCGTCATCGTCGCGCGCGACATCCTGCGGCAATAGGTGTTTCCATGAATGACGAGCCGGAAGTCCTGCTCGAGGAGCGCGGGCGGGTCGGGCTGATCACGCTCAACAAGCCCAAGGCGCTGAACGCGCTTTCCCTTTCGATGATCGAGGCGATTGCTCCCCGCCTCGCGGCGTGGGCCGGCGACGAACGCGTCGATGCCGTCGTCATACAGGGTGCCGGCGACCGCGCCTTTTGCGCCGGGGGGGACATTCGCGATCTCTACGAGGGGCGGGGTACCGACTTCGGACCCCGCTACTACGC
>JAYPUG010000388.1:0-2447 GCA_038133965.1 Rhodospirillaceae bacterium
CCGTTCGCCAGCGCGGTCTGTGCGGCCATGAAGGCGGCCAGCCCCACGGCGTGGACCTTGTGACCCTGCAGGCAAATACGAACGCCCAGCGAGGCAAGCCACGCAAGGTCCATCATCTCGCGCGAGGCGCTGCCCAGGATGATCGGCGTCGAGACCTTCGATGCGATCGCCTCCAGGTCTGCCCGGTCCTTCACCCCCACGAGAAACAGCGCATCGACACCGGCGTCTTCATAGGCGTTGGCACGCGCGATCGCTTCGTCCACGCCCGCGATCCCCGGTGCGCTCGTGCGGCCCGCGATCACCAGGTCAGGATCGACCCGCGCGTCCAGCGCCGCCCGCATCTTTCCCACGCCCTCCTCGATGCTCGTCAGCCGCGCCTTGCCACCCGAACCGAACGGGTTGGGAAGCTCCGTATCCTCGATGGAAAGCGCCGCGACGCCTGCCACCTCGAGTTCCTCGACGGTGCGCCGCACGTTGAGCGCGTTGCCGTAGCCGTGGTCGGCATCGACCATGAGAGGCAGTTCGCTGGCGCGGCCGATCCGTCGTGCCTGGTCCGCGAACTCGGACAGGGTGAGCACGATCAGGTCGGGTGCGGCGAGGACCGACATCGAGGCGACGGAACCTGCAAGCAGGGCCACTTCGAACCCGGCTTCCTCTGTGATGCGCGCGGTCATCGGGTCGGCGACCGAGCCCGGGTGGATGCAGGCGTCGCCGGAGAGGATGGCGCGGTATTTCTTGCGGCGTTCGGAGAAGCGCATGGGCGGGTTTCCTTGTGGGCGGATCAGACCTTGCGGCGCTCGGTGACGACACCGCCGGCTTCGGTCAGCGCGGCGATTTCGTCTTCCGAGAAACCGTGTTCGGAGAGGATTTCGTCCGCATGAGCGGAGAAGTGCGGTGGCGTCGAACGGATGTCGCCGGGCGTGCGCCCGAACTTGATCGGGATACCCGCGCCCTCGTACCAGTCGAGCTTCGCCGCCATGTTGCGGTGCTTCGTGTGCGGCGCGTTCATCACCTGTCCGGTGTCCAGGACGGGGCCGCACGGCACCCCCGCGGCAAGCAACGTCATGGCGATCTCCTCACCATCGACCGCGGCGAAGGCGTCGAGCAGTTCCTCGCGCAGTTCGGCCCGGTTCCGGACCCGGTCGGAGTTCGTTGCAAAGCGCGGATCGTCCGCCAGTTCCGGTCGTCCCAGCGCATCGCACAGGCGCTTGTAGGCGCGATTGTTGCCTGCGCCGATGAACACATCGACCGTCTTCGTCGGAAACTTGTCGTAGGGCGCGATGTTCGAATGCTGGTTGCCGGTGATGCCGGGGACCTGCCCGCCCGACAGGTAGTAGTTCGGGATGTGCGGATGCATCAGCGAGACGGCGCAGTCATAGAGTGTCATGTCGATGTACTGGCCGCGGCCGGACGCCTGCCGCTCAAACAGCGCCATCAGGATTCCCACACACGAATAAAGGCCCGTTCCCATATCCACGGCGGCGATTCCGACGCGCGTCGGTACCTTGTCTTCTCCGCCGTTGATCGAGAACCAGCCGGCCATCGACTGGACGATCGCGTCATAGCCGGGAAACCCGCCCAGCGGCCCGTCGGCGCCGTAGCCGGAGATGCGGCAGTGGATGAGGCGCGGGTAACGTTTCGACAGCACCTCGTCATAGCCGAGCCCCCACTTCTCCATGGTCCCGGTCTTGTAGTTCTCGATCAGCACGTCGGCGTCTTCGAGCAGCCGGAACAGGACCTCGCGGCCCGCCTCGGTGGTCAGGTCGATCCCGATCGAGCGCTTGTTGCGGTTGAGGCCGGTGAAATAGGACGCGTCGCCCTCGTGAAAGGGCGGGCCCCAGTCGCGCACCTCGTCGCCCTGGGGCGGCTCGACCTTGATCACGTTGGCGCCGTGATCGCCGAGAATCTGTGTGCAGTAGGGGCCGCCGAGCACGCGGGCAAGATCGACCACCTTGAGGCCTGCGAGCGCACCGAAAGGCGAGGTGTTGGGGGACATCGATTTGGGCCTGGGATACTGTTCTGGATAGCGGGCGAAACGAACATGCGGATGGCCTTTGCCGTCCGCGGATGACGCACCGACACTAGTTTCCCCACCCGTCTCCGTCCATGCCAAGGAACGGATGAAAGGAGAATTCGGATGAGCGCAGCGACGGATTTCGACGGTCTCGAGGTCGGTTACGACGTTCCTGCCGTGCCGGGGATGGACGAAGCCGAGATACAGACCCCGTGCATCGTGCTCGATCTCGATGCGCTGGAGCGCAACATCCGCAAGATGGGCGACTATGCGGCAGCCCACGGCATGAAGCTGCGCGTGCACGGGAAGATGCACAAGTCCGTCGACATCGCGAAATTGCAGCAACGCATCGGCGGTGCGGTCGGCGTGTGTTGCCAGAAGCCCTCGGAGGCCGAGGCCTTCGTCCGCGGCGGGATCACGGATGTTCTGGTGT
>JAYPUG010000389.1:0-2443 GCA_038133965.1 Rhodospirillaceae bacterium
TGCACTGGGCTTCCGAAGTGTTCAACTGCAACGCGCCGGACACCGGCAACATGGAGCTGCTGCACCTGTTCGCCACGCCTGAGCAGCGCCAGCGCTGGCTCGAGCCGCTGCTCGCCGGCGAGATCCGCTCGGCCTTCGCCATGACCGAGCCGGCGGTCGCCTCGTCGGACGCCACGAACATCGAGTGCTCGATCCGCCGCGACGGCGACGAATACGTCATCAACGGCACGAAGTGGTGGACGTCCAACGCCTGCAACCCGCGCTGCAAGATCATGATCGTCATGGGCAAGACCGACACGTTGGCGCCCCGGCACCAGCAGCAGTCGCAGATCCTGGTGCCGACCGACACGACCGGCGTGACCATCAAGCGGCACCTCAACGTCATGGGCTATGACGACGCGCCCCACGGCCATGCCGAGGTGACGTTCGAGGATGTCCGCGTGCCGGCCGAGAACCTGATCCTGGGCGAGGGGCGCGGCTTCGAGATCGCCCAGGGCCGCCTGGGCCCGGGCCGCATCCATCACTGTATGCGGGTCATCGGGGTTGCCGAGCGAGCGCTGGAGGCCATGTGCCAGCGCGCGGCCGAGCGCGAGACCTGGGGCAAGCTGCTCGCTGAGCGCGGCATCACCGAGGAACGGATCGCCCAGTCGCGCATCGAGATCGAGATGTGCCGCCTGCTGGTGATGAAGGCCGCCTGGATGATGGACACGGTGGGCAACAAGGAGGCGCGGCTCGAGATCGCGATGATCAAGGTTGCCGCGCCCAACATGGCGCTGGGCGTGATCGACCGGGCGATCCAGCTGCACGGCGGCGGCGGGATGACCGACGACTTCCCGCTGGCGTCCATGTATGCGCGCACGCGCGCCATGCGCCTGTTCGACGGGCCCGACGAGGTCCACCGGCGCCAGATCGCGCGGCTTGAACTCCGCCGGCAACTGGACGACTGGCCGCGCAACCGCCAGGTCGGCTGACGGCATGGGCTGGCGGCTCGGCAAGGCGGTTCTCGCGCTGCCGGGCGTGGTCCTGGTTCTGGTCCCCGGCGTGATCCTTTGGGCCACCTGCGGGACGGACGCCGCGGCGCATCTTCCGGGACCGGCCGATCCGGGCCTATGGGTCGGTGCCGTGTTCGGGCTGGGCGGGCTGGCGCTCGCGATCTGGACCGTGCGGCTGTTCGTTGCGGGCGGCGAAGGCACGCCCGCGCCGTGGGACCCGCCGCACAAGCTCGTCGTGCGCGGTCCGTACCGTCACGTGCGCAACCCGATGATCTCCGGCGTCCTGTTCATGTTGCTGGCCGAGGCGCTGATCCTCGATTCCTGGCCGATCGCGGTCTGGCTGGGCATCTTCTTTCTTGCCAATGCCATCTACATCCCGCGCGTCGAAGAACCCGGGCTCGAAGCGCGTTTCGGCGAAGACTACCGGCGCTACAGGGCGGCCGTGCCGCGCTGGTTCCCGAACCCCGTCGCATGGACGCCCGAGGGGGACCCTGGTTCGAACGCCGGCCGGAACACTGACCGGAACGCCAACCGAAGCGCCAACCGAAACGAGGAAGACCGCCCATGATCGCCGTGATCTTCGAGGTGCGGCCCGCCGAGGGCCGGGTGGAGAACTATCTTTCGATCGCCCAGGACCTGCGCGCGGAACTGGAGGCGATCGACGGGTTCATCTCGGTCGAGCGGTTCGAGAGCATCTACGCGCCGGGCAAGTATCTCTCGCTGTCCTTCTTCCGCGACGAAGCGGCGGTGCGCGCGTGGCGCGAACATGCCGATCACCGGGCCGCGCAGGACAAGGGCAAGGGCGGCATCTTCGCGGACTACCGGCTGCGGGTCGCCGAGGTCATCCGCGACTACGGGCCCGACGACCGCGCGGAAGCGCCCTGACGGTCCGCACCCTTCCGTTTTGTGGGGGAACGCGCCAAGCTGCTCCCATCGATGACGGGGAGTTGAGACATGGCTTTCGATCTGGTGGTCCGCAACGCGCGGCTGGCGAACCTGCCCAAGGATGCGCCGGTGCAGGAAATCGGCATCGAGGGCGGCCGGATCGCAGCGATCGGCGCGGACCTCGCCGCAGAGGGCGTGAGCCTGGACGCGGGCGGCAAGCTGGTCTCGCCGGGTCTGATCGAGACCCACATCCACCTGGACAAGTCGCGCATCCTCGACCGCTCGGAACCCTCGCCCGACCGGGGCACCGACCATATGAAGCGCGTCTCGGCGGTAAAGCCGGGCTTCACGGTGGAGGATGTCTATGCCCGCGCGCAGGCCTCGATCGAGGGCTCGCTGGTCGGCGGCGTGACCCACATGCGCACCCATGTGGAGCTCGACCCGAATGTCGGCATGAAGAGCTTCGACGCGCTGGAACAGCTGGCGAAGGACTATGCCTGGGGCATCGACCTTGAGCTGTGCGTCTTCCTGCAGGAGGGCTGGACCGGCGTGCCGGAGGGCGATGC
>JAYPUG010000390.1:0-2433 GCA_038133965.1 Rhodospirillaceae bacterium
CCGGCGGTCCGCTCGCCAACTTCATCCTCGCCATCGTCCTGTTCGCGGCCGTTTGTTTCGCATTCGCCCGCTACCTGGAACATCCGCTTACGGCGTTCTTCGAGCGGCTCGAGCCGGCACCGAACCCGATGTGGCCGATCGCGGGAATGGCGCTCGTTTTCGCCTCGATTGCAGGGTGGCTCGGGTTCTCATTGGCGATTGGTGCCCTGTTTGCCGGGCTCATCTTCAGCCGCGAACGATCCGCCCGGAAAGTCCATGAGGCGTTTACACCGCTCTACGATTTCTTCGTGCCGTTCTTCTTCGTGAACATCGGCCTCGTCGTCGAGCCCGGCTACGTGCTGGCCGGTCTGGCCGTGGGGCTGCCGCTTCTCGTTGCCGGGACCGCCGGCAAGATCGCGGGCACACTGTTGCCGGCGTTGCCGATGACCTCGGTGATCGGGGGACTCGTCCTGGGGATCAGCATGGTTCCGCGTGCGGAGATCGCGCTGATCGTTGCGAGCGAAGGGCGCAAGCTCGGTGACTGGGCGGTGCCGCCCGAACTGTTCGGGGCCCTGGTCTTCGTCAGCCTGGCGAGTTCCCTGGTGTCGCCGATTGTCGTTGCGCGAATTCTCGCGCGTTGGACACCACGTCTGAGCGGTGACGGCTAGTTCACGGAAGCGGACAGCCGGTCCAGGCCCGCCGCCAGATCCGCGATCAGGTCGTCGGGATGCTCGAGCCCCACATGCAGGCGGAGCAGGGTGCCTTCGGCCTCCCACTTGGTTGCCGTGCGGATTGGAGAGGCGGGAAGGATCAGGGACTCGTAACCGCCCCAGCTCGCCCCCATGGCGAACAGTTCCAGCCCGTCGAGCACGGATGCCAGCGCGGTGTCGTCGTGGTGGCGGTCGAGAACGACGCCGAACAGACCGCACGCGCCGCCGAAGTCGCGTTTCCAGATTTCATGACCGGGATCGTCGGGAAGCGCAGGGTAGAGTACCCGCGAAACCTCGGGCCGATCCTGCAGCCATCGGGCAACGGCCGTTGCGTTCTCCTGGTGCTGCTTCAGCCGCACGCCCATGGTGCGCAAGCCGCGCAGTCCGAGATAGCAGTCGTCGGGCGCCGCGTGCTGTCCCCAGTACCGGAAGTTCGCGAGCACCCGCTCATAGTGCTCGTTCGTGGTGACGATCACGCCCAGCATCGCGTCGGAATGGCCGACGATGTACTTGGTCGCCGCGTGTACCGAGACATCCACACCGCGTTCGAAGGACTTGAAATAGAGCGGTGTGCCCCATGTGTTGTCGTTGATGACGACGGCACCGCGCGCGTGCGCGGCGTCGGCAATGGCCGGGATGTCCTGCATGTCGAAGGTCTGCGAGCCGGGCGCCTCCGCCATGACGACCTTCGTGTTGTCGCGGATCAGGCCGGCGATATCGCCACCGATCAGCGGGTCGTAGTAGGTCGTCTCGACCCCGTACTTCGCCATCACGTTGTTGCAGAAGTTTCGGGTTGGAAAGTAGGCGCTGTCGGTGCACAGCATGTGGTCGCCCGCCTCGACGAAGGCCGAAATGGCGATGGTTATGGAGGCGAGACCCGAGGACACCGCGATCGCCCGGTCGCCGCCCTCGACGAGCGCGACGGCCTCTTCCAGGGCCTTCTGGGTCGGTGTGCCCATCCGGCCATAGACGATGTCCGTCTTGTAGTCGCGGTTCTTCCACCCTTCGAGCGTCGGCCGCGTCACGGTGGAAGCGTGATAGACTGGAGGATTGACGATGCCGAAATTGGATTCCGGATCGCGCCCACCGCTCGCCAGCAGGGTTTCGTCTCGAACGCCGTCTTTCTTGGTCATTCTGCGCCTTTTGCCTTTGGCGTATCGGGGTTGCCGCCCCACTCGGTCCATGAACCGTCATAGAGTGCCCAGTTGTCGCGGCCGATCAAGTGCATACCCAGCCCGAGGATGCATGCCGTGACACCCGAGCCGCAGGTCGTCGTCACCGTCCGCGTGCCATCGGCACCGACCCGGTCGAAGGCCGCGCGAAGCGTATCGGCGTCACGAAATGCGCCGGCCTCGGCATCGACGATATCGGCATAGGGCAGGTTGGCTGAACCCGGAATATGGCCGGGTTCCACGCCCGGGCGCGCTTCCGGCTGGCTGCCGTCGAAACGGTTCGCCGCGCGCGCATCCAGGACCAGTTCTGCGCCGCTTTCGATGTTTGCCTGGATGTCGTCGATCGAACGGAGCGCACTTTCGTTTCTCGTGGCCTTGAAAACGGCGGGTGCGGGAGAGGGGATCTCGGTGGCTACGGGCCGGCCCTCGGCCTGCCAGTTGCGGAAACCGCCAGTCATGACCGCGACGTTTTCGTGCCCGAACACGCGGAACATCCACCAGACCCGGGGCGCACAGAACAATCCGTCCGCGTCATAAACGATCACGCGTGTGTCGTTGGATATGCCCATGGC
>JAYPUG010000391.1:0-2426 GCA_038133965.1 Rhodospirillaceae bacterium
GGGCCTGTTCACCAAGGCGTTCTGCACCTCGCCCGAGGAATGCCTCGCCATGGCCGAGGCGGGCGTGGACAACATCATCGTCCACTTCGGCAACTCCTCGGGCGGCACCATCGGATCGGAAACGGTGATGAGCTTCGAGGATGCGGCACAGCGCGTGGCCATATGCACCGACGCGCTGGGGTCGAAATACGACGACCGGATCATCACTTGCCATGGCGGGGCCATCGAGACGCCGGCCCATTTCGCGGAGTTCGCGCAACTCGCCCCACAGCTCGACGGCTATGTCGGAGGTTCCTCGGCCGAGCGCTTTCCCATCGAGGATTCCGTTCCCGCCGTCACGAAGGCCTTCAAGGATATCCGGACCCACGCGGAGCCGGCCTAGGAACCGTCAGCGCCGGCCGCTGCCGAGACCCCAGCCGAGCACCTTGAACACGAAGGCAAGGATCACCCAGACGACGGCGATCGGCGTGGCGACGATGCCGACCGGCGGCGCCACGAAGATCAGAACGACCGAGACGATCAGCGCGGCAATGGCGATACCCACGGGTTAGCCCCGGCCCAGTTCGCGGCCCAGGAATGCCGCCAGGTCGTCGATGCAGCGCTGCGCCTCGTCCACGACGCCTGAATAATTGAAATAACCGTGCATCACGCCCGGATAGACCTCGAGCTGGTGCCGGTGCCCGGCAGCCTTGAGGGTGCGGGCAAAGGTCAGCGAATCGTCGCGGATCGGATCCAGTTCGGCCGCGGCAATGAACACCGGCGGCAGGCCCGCCGGATCGGCCTTGGCAGCGAAGGCGCGGGGGTCGCCGCGCTCGGCCTCGTTCGGCACATACCCGTCATAGACCATCTGCGTGTACTCGGCCGTCAGCATGAAATCGCCGCCGCCCAGCTCGCGCATGGAATCGGATTCCATGTTGTAGTCGAGGACGCCATAGAGCGAGGCAATACCCTTCAGCGGGTCGGCCTTGTTCGCGTCGCGCAGCGTGATCGCGGTGCCCAGCGCAACGCTCGCACCGGCCGATGCACCGCCGATGGCCATGCGCGCGCCATCGAGCCCCCAGTCAGCACCATTGGCCGCCAGCCATTCGACAACCGCAACGATCTCGGTCACCGGATCGGGAAAGGTGTGCTCGGGCACATGCACATAGTCGGCGCTGACGACCGCCCCGCCCCAGGCACGCGCAATTTCGCGCATCTGACGGTCGTTCGAGCGCTCGTTGCCGATCCGGAAGCCGCCGCCGTGCAGATAGACGAAGACGGGAAGCCCGTCTGTGTCTGCCGGCTTGTAGAGCATCACGGGCACGTCGCGGAATGGCCCGGGAATGGTGCGGGCCTCGTGGACGGCCATTTCGGGCCCGCCCTCGTTCCACACGTCACGTGCCGCAGCGGCCCGTGCACGCACCTCCTCGACCCCTTCGCCGGGGCCGCCGAGGCCGGCGACGATCTCGGCATTGCGGGCCATCGCCTCTGCCATTTGCGGATGAATGCGGTCGGTCGGCCGCACCACATTGTCATATGTCATGTTTCCCCCAAGCCGGGCCGGCCGGCAGCCGGTCCGGAACGCTGGTCTGCGGCGCTTCCAACGGAGGCGCCCTCACCGGTACGGACGGTGTTGTCGGGCAAGTCGAGCATGTCCTTGAACATAATCTGCCAGATTCTGCCGCGTTCGAGGTCCCAATTCTCCGGAATTTGCCCGGCATGAGCCGACGGGGTCTCGTGCACATGCCCGGCGGCCAGCGCGCGCAGCCGCTCTTCACGGCCATGTCGCCGCCCCTGTGTTCGCAACCGCTGAACCCGCAGGCCTCGGCCAGCGAGCGGAACCCGACCTGGGTCAGGGCGTCCCGCTTTCTTCGTGGTCCGGCCCGCGAACGCGGTGGTATAAACCGGCTTCCGTCGGTTCCCGGATTCACACCATGCCGCTCTTCGAAATCGCCGTTCTCGCGATCATCCAGGGCATCACCGAGTTCCTCCCCATCAGTTCCTCGGGGCACCTGCGCCTCGGGTCCGAGATGATGGGGCTGGGCAACAGCACGCTGGTGCTGGATGTCGCGGTCCATGTCGGGACGCTGCTCGCTGCGCTCGTCTATTTCTGGCGAGAACTGGTCCTCGTGACGACGGGTGTGGTTGCCGCCGTCACCGGACAGCGCCACGAAGGTGCGCGCCTGGGCGCCTACATCCTCGTCGCGACGATTCCCGTGATCATTGCCGGGTTTCTCGGGCGCGACCTGGTCGAGGTCTCCCTGCGCTCGCTCGAAATCGTCGGCTGGACGACAATCGGCTTTGCCATACTGCTCTTCATCGCCGACAGGGTGGGCATGACGATCCTGCGGGTCGAGCATATGAGCATGCAGAATGCGCTGGTGATCGGCCTCGCCCAGGTCCTCGCGCTGGTTCCCGGAACCAGCCGCGCCGGCATCACGATCACC
>JAYPUG010000392.1:0-2411 GCA_038133965.1 Rhodospirillaceae bacterium
ACAACTACAACCGCGAGGTCTCGCCGCTGCGCCGCAACGTGGTGCTCGAGGATGTGGGCGGCGCGGGGCTCTATCTGCTGTCGGACCTGTCCAAGGCCGTCACCGGCGAAATCCACTACGTCGACAACGGCTTCCACACGGTCGGCATGCCGACCCCGGCCGGGGCGAACGGCGACGGCGAAGACTGACCGCCCACGCCAATTTCATCGCATTTTCCGCCCCCTTTTCGCGCCTGCGGGGCTGTTCCTGACACGCCTGTGCGTGTAGCCTTTGGCCTGCCCGAATTCCGGAAAACCGCCGCAAACGGCGGAACGGGAGCGGGCGGGATGGGGAAACCACACCGGACAGCAAGATGACGGACATTCAGTACGTGGCGCCCGAGACGCTCGACGAAGCGATCGGGGCCTACGCAGCCGCGGGCAAGGACGCACGCATCCTCGCGGGCGGCACCGACCTCCTGGTCCAGATGCAATCGGGACTGGTCGCACCGGCGACGATCGTCGACATCAAGAAGATCGCCGAGACCACCTCGATCGAGGAAACGGGCGACGGCGGCTTCATCGTCGGCGCGGCGGTCTCCGGCGCGGCGCTCGAGAAGCACCCGACCTTCGGCAAGGCCTGGCCGGGCGTGCTCGAGGGCTTCAACCTGATCGGCTCGACCCAGATCCAGGGCCGGGCCTCGCTGGGCGGAAACCTGTGCAACGGCTCGCCGGCCGCCGACAGCGTGCCGGCCATGGTCGCCGCCGGTGCGGTGCTGACCGTTGCGGGCCCGGACGGGCGGCGCGAGATCGCCGTCGAGGACGTGCCCGCCGGCCCCGGCAAGACGAACCTGAAGCCCGGCGAGATCGCCGTCAGCTTCGCGTTTCCCGCACGGCCCGCCCATTCGGGCGACGCCTACCTGCGCATGATCCCGCGCACCGAAATGGACATCGCGGTGGTCGGCGTCGGGGTGAGCCTGACGCTCGACGGCGGCACCTGCACGGCGGCGCGCGTCGGGCTGGGCGCTGTCGCGCCGACGGTGCTGCGTGTCGATGCGGCCGCGGACGCGCTGGTCGGCTCGACACTCGACGATGCGGCCCTCGAGGCCGCGGCAGACGCGTGCCGGGCGGCATGCAACCCGATCGACGACAAGCGCGGCACGATCGCCTACCGCACCCAGGTGGCGGGCGTCCTGCTGAAGCGCACGGCGGCCATCGCGGCCGAGCGCGCGGCGCAGGCCTAGGAGGGATTTGGACATGGCGAAGAAGATCCACGTTTCGACCACCATCAACGGCGAGCCCGAGGAGTTCCTCTGCGACCCGAACGAGACGATGCTGGACGTGCTGCGCAACCGGCTGAACCTGACCGGCGCCAAGGAAGGCTGCGCCACGGGCGACTGCGGGGCCTGCTCGGTCACGCTCGACGGCACGCTGGTGTGTTCGTGCCTGATGCTGGCCGCCGAGGCCGAGGGCCGCGAGCTCACGACCATCGAGGGCATGGCCGACGGCGAGAACCTGCACCCGCTGCAGGCGAAGTTCCTCGAGATGGCCGCGCTCCAGTGCGGCATCTGTACCCCGGGTGTCCTCGTGGCGGCGAAGGCGCTGCTCGACGAGAACCCCGACCCCACCGAAACCGAAGTGCGCTTCTGGCTCGCCGGCAACCTGTGCCGGTGCACCGGGTACGACAAGATTGTCCGCGCGGTCATGGACACCGCGGCGGAAATGCGGGAGGCAGCCCAATGAGTTCGAACGACAACAAGTGGATCGGCCAGAACACCATCCGCCCCGACGGCGCGGACAAGGTGACCGGCCGCGCGACCTTCGCCGCCGACACCACCATGCCCGGCATGATCTGGGGCAAGGTGCTGCGCTCGCCCCACGCGCATGCGCGGATCAAGTCGATCGACACCTCGAAGGCCGAGGCCCATCCCGGCGTGAAGGCGGTGGTGACGGCGGCCGACATCGTCGATTTCCCGACCCACACCCCCGTCCCGCTGGGCATCCAGGACATGCGCTGGATGACCCGCAACGTGTGCGCGCGCGAAAAGGCGCTGTGGCACGGCCACGCCGTCGCCGCCGTCGCGGCCACC
This sequence comes from Rhodospirillaceae bacterium, assembly GCA_038133965.1. Taxonomy (GTDB): domain Bacteria; phylum Pseudomonadota; class Alphaproteobacteria; order UBA6615; family UBA6615; genus JAYPUG01. The sequence goes on from JAYPUG010000392.1 coordinate 2,069, forward strand.
AGTGAGGCCGTCGCCGCCGAGGCGTGCAAGCTGATCGAGGTCGAGTACGAGGTGCTGCCACACGCGATCGAGATCGACGACGCCATCGCCGACGGCGCGCCGATCCTGCACGACTTCGTCGAGTTCGAGGGCAAGCCGTCGAACATCGCCGGCACGCTGGAGCACACCAAGGGCGACGTCGAGGCCGGCTTCGCCGAGGCCGACGTCATCATCGAGCGCGAGTTCACCACGCGCCCGGTCCACCAGGGCTATATCGAGCCCCATGCCTGCCTGGTCAGCGTGGCGGCGGACGGCAAGACCACCATCTGGTCGTCGAGCCAGGGCCAGTTCATGGTCCGCGCCA
>JAYPUG010000393.1:0-2406 GCA_038133965.1 Rhodospirillaceae bacterium
TTGCCGATATAGACGACGCGCTGGCCGACCTTGAGGTCCTTCACCCCGGCGCCGACCGCTTCGATCACGCCCGCGGCCTCGGACCCGATGCCCGAAGGCAGTTCCAGCGGATAGCGTCCCGAGCGGTGATTGCAGTCGATGAAGTTGAAACCGATGGAGGTGTGGCGCACGGTCACCTCGCCCTTCTTCGGCTTCGGCACCTCGACCGTCGTCCACTTCAGGACCGACGGTCCGCCCTGCTTTTGAAGCTGAATGGCCTTCACTTCCATTGGATATCCTTTCGATATGCGTTCGGGGCTCAGGCGGAGGTCCGCCCGGCATCAACCTTGAGCAGGCTTCCCGTCATGTGCGGGGCCTCGTCCGACAGGGCAAAGGCGACCAGCGCGGCGATCTCGTCCGGCTCCACCACCTCGCCCATGGGCACCATCTTCAGCCCCGCCTCGATATAGCCCTCGGTTTCCTCGACGGGAGGCGTGCGGGCCATGCCCGGCACGATGGTGTTGACCCGGATCTTGTGGGGCGCGAGTTCGACGGCAAGCGCGCGCATCATCTGGTGGACCCCGCCCTTGCTCGCGACATAGGGCATGACGCGGGGGATGGGCCGGATGGCGGTGGACGAGCCTGTCGCCAGAAGCGAGCCCCCCTCGCCCTGTTCGATCAGCACCTTCGTCGCGGCCTGCAGGGTCATGAAGGTGCCCGTCAGGTTGACGTTCACCACCCGGTGCCAGTCGGCCAGGTCCCAGTCCTGGAAATCGGTCCAGCTGTTGAACGCGCCCGCATTCGCGATCGCGCCGTCGAGGCGGCCGAACGCGGCGACCGTGCCGTCGATCAGCGCCTGCACCTGTGCCGGGTCCGTCACGTCGGTCGGGATCGCGACACCGTTTCCTTCGAAGTTCGACATGGAGGCGACGGTCTCGTCGAGCCCCTGCGCATCGAGCCCGCCGACCGCGATCATCGCGCCGTCCTGGGCGGCGCGCAGCGCCATGGCGCGGCCGAGCCCGGACTCGCCACCCGTAATCGCGAACACCTTTCCTGCAAGTCGTCCGGCCATTCCGTTCCCCCCTGGTGCCCGGTCGTTCCGACGCCGGTGCATCGGCATGAAATGTATTACATCGTGAGCGTCCGCGCGACCGGTTGGCGATGCCCCGCCCGGCCGATATAGGATGTCGCGAAATTGCAGCGAGTACCGTTACTGATTGCCCTTACCGACTGTCCCCGGAGCACGACATGACAGGACTGAACCCCGACCTGCTGGCCGAGACGGACTGGCTCGCCGATCACCTGGACGATCCCGATATCCGCATCTTCGACGTGACCACGGTCCTGGTTCCCGATCCCGAGCTCGAATACCGGGTCGAGGGCGACCGCGACGGCTGGTCCCGCGGCCATATTCCCGGGGCCTGCTACATCAACTGCCAGGACGATCTGTCGATCACCCCGCACGAGTTCCGGTTCACCCTGCTGCCGCCCGACGAGTTCGCGACCCGTGTCGGCGCGCTGGGCATCGGCGACGACACCCGCGTGGTGCTCTACTCCCGTACCCAGCCCTTCTGGGCCACCCGCGCCTGGTGGTCGCTCTACGCCATGGGCTTCGACCGGGCGATGGTGCTGAACGGCGGCTACAACAAGTGGGTCGCCGAGGGGCGCGCCGTTTCGACCGACCCCTGCACCGTGGAGGCCGCGGCGTTCACGGCGCGCCCGCGCGAGGACGCGATCTTCGACAAGGACAAGGTGCTGGCCGTGCTCGACGACCCCGACGTCGCCGTGGTCAACGCGCTGTCGGCCGAGCAGTTCACCGGCGAAGGCGGCATGACATTCGGCCGGCCGGGCCGCATCGCCAACTCGACCAACGTGCCGTACGCCCAGGTCTGCGACATGGAAACGGGCGTCTTCGCCGACGCCGACACGCTGCGCGGCCTGTTCGAGGGTGCGGGCGCGACGCCGGACCGCAAGGTCGTCAACTATTGCGGCGGCGGCATCTCGGCCACCCTGGGCTTCTTCGCCCAGAAGGCGATGGGCTATGAGGATGTCGCGCTCTACGACGCCTCGATGCAGGAATGGGGCAAGGACGAGAGCCTGCCCATGGACCGCGGCTAGGCCGCTACCTCGATCCGTTCAGGGAAAGCAAACGCATGTTCTTCAATCCCCTCGAGGTCGGCATGAAGCCCGACCCCTTCAAGTATACGGTCTATAACGCGCTGGTCGTGCCCCGCCCGATCGGCTGGATCTCGACGCTCAGCCCCGACGGGGTGGTGAACCTGGCGCCCTTCAGCTTCTTCAACGCGCTGTCGGGCGACCCGCCCTGCGTCATGTACTGCCCCAACGCCGTGAAGCCGGGGACCGAGGAAAAGAAGGACAGCTACACCAACGTCCAGGAGACGGGCGAGTTCGTCTTCAACATGTGCA
>JAYPUG010000394.1:0-599 GCA_038133965.1 Rhodospirillaceae bacterium
TGGATCGCCCGGGTGACTTCGCGCAGGCGCATCCGGTCGGCCTGCTCCGGGGGCACGGCCAGCGCCGGGAAATAGTCCTAGATCTCGACGACGTCGGGCCGGGCCACAACCCGGGCGACATCGTTCACGTAGATATTGTGCATAATCGTGAAGAGCCAGCCGCGCAGGTTGCCCGGCCGCCGCCACAGGTGCCAGCGCGACAGCGCGCGTTCGAGGCAATCCTGCACGAGGTCGTCGGCCCGCTGTTCGTCATAGCGCAGCAGGACCAGCGCATAGCGGCGCAGGCTCGGTATATGCGCTTCGACGGCATCGAACGACGGCCGTCGCATCGGGCTTCTCCGCACCATCGGCGATGGACGGTGCGCACGAGGGGGTCGCACCGTCCACCGCCTGTCGGGGGTGTCTGCCCGCAAGCATGGCGAGCCCGCCGTGCATTTGGCAAGGGTTGGACACATTCCGCTTCATGCCGTTCGCATCGGGGTTCGGGAAATGCCGGATGACCGCGTTCCGACCGGTTGCGGCGTCACCGCCACCTCCGGCCCTTGCACGGCCACCCGACCGCCTACTTGCCTAGGCATTCAATGAACAGGCGAGGACAG
>JAYPUG010000394.1:609-2404 GCA_038133965.1 Rhodospirillaceae bacterium
GCACGGCGCCGCGCGCCAGTAAGACTTCCGCGTCCGTCCGTGGGCCCAGGCTTTCGTTCGCGAACCAGCCGCCGGCCGCGCCCGCCACCAGCAGCGCGATCGCCGCGGCCATCCGCCAAGCCGGCGACAGCGCACGCAAGGGTGTGCCGACTACGTGCAAGCGTGCGGGTACGGGCCTCTCGAGCAGGGGCCCGTAAGCGGCATCGACCGCCTACTTGCCTAGGCATTCAATGAACAGGCGAGGACAGCGTTTATTCCACCGACCCCGACACCGATCCGGATATCGAAGAATCACCCGATTTCCGCGGCTTTCACCAAAACCGGCGAGCGCCGTGGCTACTCTGCGGCCTCGGCCTGGATCGTTTCGCCGTTGATCACCAGCCCGTCGGCATCCGCCGTCACATTGACGACATCGCCGTCGGCGATGGACCCTGCCAACAGCCGCTCGGCGAGCGGATTCTGCAGGTGTCGCTGGATCACGCGCTTCAACGGACGGGCACCATAGACCGGGTCGTAGCCGGCATTCGCCAGCCATTCGGTCGCAGCGCCGTCGAGCTCGAGCGTGACCTTTCGGTCCTCCAGCAGCCGGCGCAGATGGCCGAGCTGGATCTCGACGATGCCCGACATCTGTTCGCGCGTCAGCCGGTGGAACAGCAGGATCTCGTCCAGCCGGTTGAGGAACTCGGGCCGGAAGGCGCCACGCACCACGTCCATCACCTGTCCGCGCACGCTCTCGACGTCGGCCCCGTCCTCCTGGCTGGCGAGGAACTCGCTGCCCAGGTTCGAGGTCATCACGATCAGCGTGTTCTTGAAGTCCACCGTACGGCCATGACCGTCTGTCAGGCGGCCGCCGTCGAGCACCTGGAGCAGGACGTTGAACACGTCGGGGTGCGCCTTTTCGACCTCGTCAAACAGGATCACCTGATAGGGCCGGCGGCGGACCGCCTCGGTCAGCGCGCCGCCCTCCTCGTAGCCGACATAGCCCGGCGGGGCGCCGATCAGGCGTGCGACCGCATGTTTCTCCATGTACTCGGACATGTCGATGCGGATCATCGCCCCGTCATCGGCGAACAGGAAATCGGCAAGCGCCTGGGGTAACTCGGTCTTGCCCACGCCCGTCGGGCCGAGGAACAGGAACGAGCCGATGGGCCGGTTCGGGTCCTGCAGGCCGGCGCGCGCGCGGCGCACCGCATTCGAGATGGCACCGATCGCTTCGTCCTGGCCGATCACGCGGCGGCCGAGCTCCTGCTCCATGGCGAGCAGCTTCTCGCGCTCGCCTTCGAGCATCTTGTCCACCGGCACGCCCGTCCAGCGCGAGACGATCGCGGCGACATGGCTGTCGGTCACCTCTTCCTCGAGCATATGCCCCTCGGGTGCCGCGTCGTTCTCCGCGATCGCGCGCTCGAGATCGGGGATCACGCCATAGGCGAGTTCGCCTGCGCGCCCCAGGTTGCCCTCGCGCTGGGCCTGTTCGAGCTCGACGCGCGCGGCATCGAGCTGCTCCTTGAGGTTCTGGGTACCGGCGAGCTTTTCCTTCTCGGCCTGCCAGACGGCGGTCAGGTCGGCCGACTTGCCCTCCAGGTCGGCAAGTTCGTCCTCGAGCGCCTCCAGCCGGTCCTTGGAGGCCTTATCGGTCTCCTTCTTCAGCGCCTCGCGCTCGATCTTGAGCTGGATGATGCGGCGGTCGAGCTCGTCGATCTCCTCGGGCTTGGAATCGACCTCCATGCGCAGCCGCGACGCCGCCTCGTCGACGAGGTCGATCGCCTTGTCGGGCAGGAAGCGGTCGGTGATGTAG
>JAYPUG010000395.1:0-1790 GCA_038133965.1 Rhodospirillaceae bacterium
ACGTGATCATGAACGGCGTGCAGTTGCCGCAGCTGATGGAGAACATCGAGCGGCACGGGGTGACCAACCTGTTCCTGCCGCCGACGGCGATCTACGTCATGCTGGCCCACCCTGACGTGCGGAAGTACGACTATTCCTCGCTCGACTATTTCGTCTATGCCGCCGCGCCCATGTCGGTGGACAAGCTGAAGGAGGCGATCGACGTGTTCGGTCCGGTCATGGCCCAATGCTACGGGCAGGCCGAGGCGCCCATGATCTGCACCTATCTCACGCCCGAGCAGCACATCGAGGCAATCGAGACGAACAAGGCGCACCGGCTGGCGAGCTGCGGGCAGCCCTGCCTGCTGACGCCGGTCGAGATCATGGACGATGACGAGAATATCATGCCGCCGGGCGAGCGCGGCGAAATCGTCGTCCGCGGCGAACTGGTCATGGCCGGCTACTTCAAGAACAGGGAGGCGACCGATGAGGTCTCGACATCCAACGGCTGGCACCGTACGGGCGACGTCGGCCTCAAGGACGAGGATGGTTTCATCTACATCGTCGATCGCAAGAAGGACATGATCATCTCCGGCGGGTTCAACATCTACCCGTCCGAGATCGAGCAGGTGGTGTGGGGCCACGCTGCGGTCCAGGACTGCGCTGTGATCGGCGTGCCCGACGAGAAGTGGGGCGAGGCGGTGAAGGCGATCGTCGAGCTCAAGTCCGGCCAGACCGCGAGCGAGGACGAGATCATCGCGCTGTGCAAGGAAGAACTCGGCAGCGTGAAGGCGCCCAAGTCGGTCGAGTTCTGGGACGAGCTGCCGCGTTCGGCCGTCGGCAAGGTCCGCAAGAAGGACATGCGCGAGAAGTTCTGGGAAGGCCGCGACCGCGCGATCTGAGGCGGGAAAACCATGACCCAACGCATCGGTATTCTCGGCCTCGGGCAGATCGGCAGCGCTTCCGCGCGCAAGCTGCTCGCCGCCGGTCATGCGGTGACCGCCGTCGATCGGCCGAGTGCCGCCTGGTTGCCGGAGGCGGGCGGGGTGCTCGTGGCCGACGCCCAGTTTCTCGCCGCTGAATGCGACATCGTGGTGACCGCGCTCTCACGCGAAGAGGATGTGGAAGACGCGATCTTCGGCGCCCGGGGCCTTGTCGCGGGGGCGCGCGAAGGTTTAACCGTCGCCGATATGGGGACGTTTTCCGTCGCGCTGAAGGAACGGGTGCGTGACGCGCTTCAGGCCGCGGGGGTGGTGGCGCTCGACACGCCGATCAGCGGCACGCCGAACGCCATCGAGACCGGCAAGGCCGTGATCATGCTCAGCGGTGACGAGGGCGGGTGCGACACGGTACGGCCGATCCTGGAAGCGGTTGCGCCGAAATGCCCTTATGTCGGGCCGTTCGGTCACGGCATAAAGTACAAGTTCGTTCTCAACGCGCTGGTCACGAACCATGTGCTGGTGGCAGCAGAGGCGCTCAACATGGGCGTGGCATCGGGGCTGGATGCGGCCCAGTTGATAGAGGTGGTGAAGGCCAGCGTCGCCACCTCGACCCAGTTCGAATTGCGCGCACCGCTGATGGCCGAGCGCCGGTGGCAGCCGCCGACCGCGCCGGCGCGCCTCGTGCACAAGGACATGCACTACATCGTCGATCATGCCGCGGCGCTAGGCGTGCCTGCACCTGTTTCGACGGTCACTCGCGACTACTATGTCCGGGTTGAGGAGATGGGGAACCTCGAGCAGGAACTGGCCATCATCTTCGAGGCGCTCGAGGCCGAGAACGAAACGGGACGTTAAGGCGCGACAGTTTGC
>JAYPUG010000395.1:1800-2388 GCA_038133965.1 Rhodospirillaceae bacterium
GGACCGCTAGAGGTTCACCGTTTGCCGGGCATGGTGGCCGGCCCGCAGGAACGCCACCACGCCGACGAACATCAGGAAGCCCGTCAGCAGGTAGGCCGTGCCGAACGACACGACCAGGATGATCGCGGTGTAAGCCGCCGGGGCGGCCGCGACGACGGCATAGATCACGAAGGCGATGGCGCCGGTGGTCCGGCTGACCTGGCCCGGCGGCGACAACCGGGCGGTCTCGGCGAGGTACACGCCGTTCCATCCGACTGCAGCGCCGCCGAACAGGACCCCGACCGCATAGACCAGGGCAAGCGGCCAGGACGCGGTGAAGGCCGCTGTCAGAAATGCCGCCGCAGCCGACAGCAGCGCGAGCATGAGCAGGGTGGACATCGGCGTCATGAGGCGTGTGGCGACGGCACCGAAGACGATTCGTCCGACCCCACCGCTGGCCTGCGCGACGGCGAGAATTGCCCCGGCCGTGACAACGGAAAGCCCGATGTCTTCCTGCAGATAGAGAACAATAAAGGTCGTGAGCGCGTATTGGGCGATCACCAGCGGCACGCAACCGGCCAGCATCCAGCGCAGTGGTGCGCTGGCGAA
>JAYPUG010000396.1:0-2386 GCA_038133965.1 Rhodospirillaceae bacterium
TCGCAGCACCGTCCACGCCCTGCCGGGGTTTCTTGAAATTGTAGGTCTGCCCGTCGGCTGCGGTCACGCTGACGGGTTCACGGCCCGAACCCTCGAACTCGTCCGGCCCTTCTTCCGACATTTCCTGCGGCGAATGGTGCCGGAAGATGATGGGCGCCAGCACCAGCATCAACAGAGCATACGCCGCCTTCAGGAGTGCCTCCTGTTCCTTCAGCGTGGCCAGCATAAGAGCCCCCACGATGGCCACCGGAACCGAGACCATCAGGAACGGATACGCGCTTCGAAAATGGATTAGCTTTTTCCGGTAATACCCTACAAACCCCGAGGAAAATCCGAAAACCTCGGTCATCAGGGCTGTTCCGATCGCGGCCGCCGTCCCGGCCAGGACGAACTCGGCTCCGAGGATCGGGAAGATGATGAGGAAGATGGGCGCGAACAGGGCCGCCCCGCCGATTCCACTAAGCATCGCGGTCGTCGCCACCCCCATGGAAACGGGGAACATGAACCAGTAACGCGTCCAGTCGAGATCCGCGAATTCCATCAAACTTCCCTGCCTGTGATGCGTCCGAATCGCCCTTCTTCGCGGGGCGGCGCAAGCTAGCGTGACGCCCACTGAAAATCCACGCGCAATTCGGTGATCCGCCAGCAATCTCGCCATCCCGGAAACGAACGCACGGCCACCATACATTGCAGCCACCTGCTCGGCCCGAATACCTCAGGATGTAAAGATTCTGTTACAGCCGCTCGCGCTTATGCGCAAGAATCGCTGGATTTCCGGGGTTAATCACATTTTCGAAAAATTCGGGCCGGTTAAGCCGCCAATAATGTTTGGGCGGCAATCTGTATATCCCGATGAAGACAGGAAAAACCCTGTCATCGAGTTCGGGCAGCCGGTCAGGGAGTGTCGGAACGTATTCGTGACCAGCCTGCAGTTGCTTTTTTTTGGACAAGGAAACAGCCCTCCAGAAAAGGAACCGGGTCTGATGATCGTCAAAAGTCTCGATAACGTGAAGATTTCAATCAAACTGCCCGTGATGTTCGTGGCCGCTGCGCTGGTCGCATCGATCGCCGTGGGCGTAACCAGCTTCATGAGCGGTTCGAAAGCTGTTCACCACGCTGAAGAGAACATGCTCGCCGCTCTGGCGCAGTCGCGGAAAAACGCGCTGGAAACATACCTGTCGTCGATCGAGCAGGACATGCGCTTCATCGCAACCAACCCGACGACGATGCGCGCGGTCGAGCAATTCTCGACTGCATGGAGCTTCGTCGATGGCGACAAGACAGCCGAGCTCCAGCGCCTCTATATCGAGGAAAACCCGAACCCGACCGGGCAGAAGGAAACCCTCGATTTCGCGCCGGACGGATCCCTCTACAGTGCCATGCACAAGACCTATCACCCCTGGTTCCGGCAGTTCCTGCGTGAGCGTGGCTACTACGACATCTTCCTGTTCGATCTTGAGGGGAACCTCGTTTACACGGTCTTCAAGGAGCTCGACTACGCCACGAACCTGAACACGGGCGAGTGGAAGGACAGCGACCTGGGCAATGCCTTCCGCGCTGGTGCAGCCGGTACGAGCGGCTCGCTCTACTTCTTCGACTTCAAGGCATACGCGCCGAGCCACGGTGCGCCCGCGAGCTTCATATCCACTCCCATCGTGGACGAGGAAACCGGCGAAAAGCGCGGTGTACTGGTGTTCCAGATGCCCGTCGATCAGTTGAACGCGGTCATGAATGAGGCAGAGGGCCTGGGTGAAACGGGCGAGACACTCATCGTCGGCTCGGACGGTTACCTGCGGAACAACACCCGTTTCGAGGACGGTACAACGATCCTTAAGCTCAATGTTTCTCCGAGGCCGTTGACAGGGCAATCGCAGGTGAAGCGGGCTTTGCCCTGGTTCCCGACGCACATGGCGTGGACGCCCTGACCTACTTCCTGCCCGTCGCGTTCAACGGCACGAACTGGGCGCTGCTCGCGGAGATTTCAACGACTGAGATCAATGCTCCGGTCGTCGCGCTTCGCAACCAGTCACTCATCTTGGCCGGTGCCATCACCGTTCTGATCGGCGTCATCGGCCTGATGTTCGCACGTGGCATCGCGCGCCCGATCTCGCTGATCACAGAGGCCATGCGCGAGCAGGCGAGCGGCAACTTCGACGCGGAAATTCCCGGGGTCGGACGCGGCGACGAACTCGGCCAGATGGCCGACGCGGTCGAGGTGTTCAAGGAGGCCGCACGCGAGCGCAGAAGGCTCAACGAGGAGCAACAGAAGCGCCGCGAGGCCGAGGACCAACGTACCCGGTGCATCGAGGAACTGATCAACGTGTTCGACGGCAAGGCCCGGGGCTCCCTGAGCAGCGTGTCTGCCGCCACCGAACAGATGAAATCG
>JAYPUG010000397.1:0-2377 GCA_038133965.1 Rhodospirillaceae bacterium
GCATCCTAGACAACCGCCAAGAGATCGTGGTGGTGAAGGCCCGATGCCCGCTCCCTGAGGATGACGCGGCGGTTGTTTTGCTGGGACATGGCTGATCCTCGAATTGGGGCGCCAATTTAACCGGTTAGGTGTGTCCGCTATATTGCCGCGACGCGCGGGTGACGAACAATGCCGCCGATCCTTTCCGGAGCCTCCATGAAATCCTCGATGCCAGGCCCACTTTCGCGGCGCGCGAACGGCACCGACCGCTTGCTGGGCATCGTGCTGTTGCTCTCGCTCGTGGCGCTTGTCATCGGCCTGCTGCTGCCCGCGATCACCGTGCGCTCGCTCTTCTTTGCGCAGGAGTTTTCGCTGATCGAAAGCGTTCTGGCGTTCCTGGAGGAGGGCGACTGGTTCCTGTTCCTGGTGACCTTCCTGTTTTCGGTCGCCTTTCCTGTGGCCAAGATCGGTGTGGGGATAGCCCTGTGGTTCTTCCTCGATGCGTCGGGGTCCTCTGCGCGGCCGGTGTTGGGCTGGCTTGCCGCCATGTCGAAATGGTCGATGCTGGACGTTTTCATCATCGCATTGATCGTGCTGGTCGCGGACGGACGGCTGCTGTCGAGCGCAGATATCCAGGTGGGCGCAATCGTGTTTTCCGGGGCCGTGCTCGCCTCGACCTGGGCGACGCGGCGTCTGAGCAGCCTGGCGGGGAACTAGCGCCTAGCGCTGCGGCGTGACCTGAACGGGTGCGTTCGAGCCCGTGCCGGGCGGCGGGCCTGACTGGCGCGGTGCAACGGTGACGGCCACCGTGCTGCCGCCCAGGGTGCGGCTTTCGATCTGGACCGTCGCGGCGCGGTCTCCGCGCGTGAACGACAGCACGCTGACATCCGCCTGGACGCTCATGATCCGCTCCCAGCCGAAGTTCGGCATCTGGGACTGGAACAGTGCAAACGCTGCCGTGCTGGACTGTCCGACATTGAGGATGATCCGGCCTGTCCAGCGGTCGAGATCGCCGAGTATCAGCGAACGTTCGACATCGAGTGTCGAATCCGGGGGAATCGGAACGTCGGTCAGGAGCGAGAAACTCCTCTCGATCTCAGACTTTTCACCCGTCGAGGTCGGCTGCAGTTTCGCACCCTGCGCACAGGCTCCCAGGGCCATTACCGCTACGATGGCAAGAGCATAGGCGCGCAACGATGGGCGTTTCCGCATCATTCCGAATGCGTATCAACGACTGTTGAGTCGCAGCAATCGCCGTAAACGTCGCCCGGAAGCGGGCGCACGTCCCTTAAGGGCCGTGCGCAGGACCGCCTCATCCGAAACGGTTACGGTTGCCCGGCTATCCGGCAAACGTATCGAACGCGGCCAGCGCGTCGGCGCCATATACGGTTGCCGGGCCGCCGCCCATTTCGATGGCGACTGCGATGGTGTCGCAGAGTTCCTCGCGCGAAGCGCCGTGGGAGGCAGCCTGCTTGGTATGGAAAACCACGCAGCCCTCGCAACGCTGGGCGATCGCGATGGCCAGCGCCATCAACTCGGTCATCTTGGCATCGAGCGCCTTGGGGTTCTGTGCGGCCTGCATGACCGCGCGGTGCCCGCGTATGATCTCGGGTGCTGCGCGAAACAGCTCGGTCGCGCGTGCGTCCTGACCATCCGAGATTTCCTGGTAGTTTTTCGACATCTGGGTTTCCGGTTTCGATGACATGGTGTTTTGGGCGAAAGCTCCACGCGAAAGACAACATGTCTCTGGCGGCCCGCCCGGGGCGAATGTACCATTTTCGAAACGCCAACCCGGTTTCCTCCGCCATGACCCAAACGGGCGACCGCCCCGCCGATGCGCCGTACCGCGGCATCCTGATGATGTGTTTTGCCGTCGCCTGTTTTGCGACGATGAACACGTTCGTGAAGGACCTGCGTGCGGAAGCGTTCCCGATCATCGAGATCATCTGGGGGCGCTACTTCTTTCACACCGTACTCATCCTCGTACTGTTTCCGCGGCGTATCCCCACCTTGCTGGCAGGCTCGGACAAGGGTTTGCAGATCGTGCGCTCGGTCCTCGTGCTGCTCGCAACGGCGTGCATGTTCGTGGCCGTCGGCTTCATGCCGCTCGCCGATGCGGTTGCGATCACCTTCATCGCGCCACTTCTGATCACGGCGCTGTCCGTGCCGTTTCTCGGCGAGAAGGTGGGCGTGCGGCGCTGGATCGCCGTGTTCGTGGGATTCGCGGGGATGCTGGTGATAATCCGGCCCGGGGGCGGGCTGTTTCAGCCGGCCGCACTGCTGCCTATCGGGGTGACAGTCTTCTATGCGTTCTATCAGATCATCACGCGGCTGATCAGCCACCGGACGGACCCGATCAACACGGTCTTCTACACGGCGATCGTGGGCGGGGTGAGCA
>JAYPUG010000398.1:0-458 GCA_038133965.1 Rhodospirillaceae bacterium
GGTGGACAGCCTGTCGAACCCCTACCGGAAGGGCTGACCCTCAGTCGAGGGTGCCTGCGTAGGCCGCCTCGTACAGCGCCCGGAAGTCCGCGACGTCGAGCGGTATCGGATTGGCGATCGCGGTCGGGTCGGCCGCCGCCGCCTCGGCCAGCGTATCGAACCTGTCGCGCTCCACCCCCAATTCCTCGATCGTGTGCGGCATACCGAACGTGCGGCGCAGTTCCAGTGTCCAGTCGAGGAACGCCTCGAACCCGCCTGTGTGATCGGCGGCCGTGTCCGAGAGCCCCAGATAGGCAGACACGCGCGCCAGGCGTTCTGCGATAGCCGTGCGGTTGCGGACGAGCACATAGGGCATCACCACCGCATTGGTCAGGCCGTGGTGGGTGTCGTAGGTCGCGCCGATCGGATGGCTCATGGCGTGGATCGCACCGAGCCCCTTCTGAAAGGCGGTGGACCCC
>JAYPUG010000398.1:468-2367 GCA_038133965.1 Rhodospirillaceae bacterium
CCCCATCGAGGCGGCCGCAAGCATGTTGGCGCGCGCGGCCATGTTCGCGCCGTCGGTCACCGCGGTCGTCAGGTTTTCGCGGACAAGACGCATGCCTTCCAGCGCGACGCCGTCACAAAGCGGATTGTGGAAGGGCGAGCAATAGGCCTCGAGACAGTGCGCGAGTGCGTCCATGCCCGTCGCCGCGGTGATGTGTGCGGGCAAGCCGATGGTGAGTTCCGGATCGGAAATCACGATGCCGGGCATCATGCCCGGGTGGGTGATGATGATCTTGCGGCCGCTTTCCTCGTTCGTCACCACGGTCGAACGACCGGTCTCCGATCCTGTCCCCGCGGTGGTTGCGACCGCGACGACGGGGAGCGGGGAGAGGGCGTCCCGCCAGTCCTTGCGGCCTTCCTCGAACGCCCACAGCGACAGGCCGTCTTCGGGCAGCCCCTCTGCGTCCAGCAAATGAAGCGCGTCGGCGACCATCGAGCTGTCGGCGAGACCCGGATCGGTCACGAGCAGGGGACGCGAGATGTTCAGGCTGCGGCAGGCGCGCGCCAACATCGAAATCTTGCCCGCGCCGAACCAGACGGTCGTCGGTAAGTGCCAGGTGCCCCTGAGAAAGGATTCGTCCTGTGCCATCCGGGTGGCCTCCATTCAGATCAGTTCGAAGTAGCGCGCCAGTTCCCAGTCGCTTACATGCTTGCGCGACTGGCGGACCTCCCAGTCGCGCGAGTTCGCGAAGTGATCGACGAATCGGTCGCCGAACCAGTCGCGGGCGAAGGCGCTCGCCGCGAACCGGTCTGCCGCTGCTTCGAGGGTTGCCGGAAGCCGCCGCTCCGGCGGGTGGTCGATCGCGTATGCATCGCCCGTTACCGGCGGGTCTGGTTCGGTCTCTCGGGCGACCCCGTCCATCCCTGCCGCCAGCATTGCGGACATCGCCAGGTAGGGGTTCGCGTCCGCGCCCGGAACCCGGAACTCGATACGCTGGGTGGCGGCGTCGCCGGGAACGACACGGATCGCACAGGTCCGGTTGTCGATGCCCCAACTCGCATCCGTCGGCGCCCACATCCCGGGTACCAGGCGGCGATATGAATTCACGGTCGGGGCGACGAGCGCGGTCACGTCAGGCAGTCGCGCCTGAAGCCCGCCGACGAAGTGACGCAGGGTCGCGGAGATACCGTCCGCCGCGCCCGGGTCGTGGAACAGGCTTTCCCCGTCCTCAATCGCGTTGAGGGAAAGGTGGATATGGCCCGATTGCCCGGCATGACCGGAGTGCCATTTGGCCATGAAGGTGGCCATGGTTCCGTGGCGCTGGGCGACCGCCTTCGCGAATGTCTTGAACAACGCCGCGCGGTCCGCCGCATCGATGCCCGATGCCGCCGACATGGCCGCCTCGATGACCCCGGGTCCCATTTCCTCGTGGATGCCCTCGAGAGGGGTGCCCATGGCCGAGGAAACGGAAAAAATGTCGCTGTACAAATCACTTAAGGTGCTCTGACGCAGCAGGGAATACCCTGTATTACCCGGTGCTACCGGGGTCATGCCCTGGAAATTCTTGGCGCGAACGGTCTTGGGCGTTTCATCGAAAACGATGAACTCGTACTCGAACCCGGCCTTTGCCGAAGCCCCCATATCGGCGGCCCGTTCGAGGGTCCGGCGCAGCACCCCGCGTGGGCAGACCGCCTCGGCCTGGCCCGCAAATTCGGCGATGAACAGCCAGCAGGAATCCTCGAACGATACCCGCCGTCCGGTTTCGGGGACGATGTGGACGGGGGCGTCCGGATAGCCCGTGTGCCACCCCGTGATTTCCACATTGTCATACAGCTGATCGTCGATGTCCCAGCCCAGCACGACATCGCAGAAACCGAAGCCCTTCTCGAGAGCTGCCAGGAACTTGTCGCGGTGCATGTA
>JAYPUG010000399.1:0-2365 GCA_038133965.1 Rhodospirillaceae bacterium
CGGCCATGTAGTCGAACGCGCCGTCGGCATGCGCCCGGTCGATCAGCTTCAAAAGCATCGAGCAATAGCCGTTGACGGCGTTGGTGTAGACGCCGTCCGAGCGGCGGAACGCATCCAGCGGGCTCGAGTGGAACGCGCGGAAGATGAAGCCCGACCCGTCGATCAGGTAGAGCCGTGCGGGGACGTCGTCGCGCGCGGGCTTGTCGTCTGTCTTTCCGGCCATGGGCCAAGGTTTAGCGCAGAATGCCGCGCCGGGCGAGCCGCCGCGCAGGCCCCGCGGTGGATAGATAGGGTGGATCGATGGCGGCGCGCCGGAGGGCTCTAGAGCCCCTTGATGAACAGCACCATCTGCTGGCGGAAATCCTCGACGAAGGCGTGGCCGCCGCCGTCCGAGATCACGTCGATCCCGAGCCAGAACTTCACCCCGAAGGCGACCACCGCCAGCGGGATCGCCGCGACGATGGCGAACGCGCCGAGCGCCACCGCGTTGCCCGAGGTGGCGAGCGGATGGACTTTGCGGTCGGCCGCGCGCCGCGCGCGTGAGCGGCGCTCCCGGCCGATCAGCAGGACCACGTAGCGGCGCAGGAACGGGATCGAGAAACGCAGATCCACCTGGTGCGCGCCGCGGTCGCGCGCCGCGAAGTTCATCTTGACCGCGTGCAGCTGCTCGTCGGTGAAGCTGTGCATCAGCGCAGGCGACATGTCCCGGAAGAAATCCTCCAGAAACGGTTCGTCGCCGGCCGGGTTGCCGCGGAACTGATGGACCTTGCCCATAACCCGCCGATCATCGCCGCGGAGGGTTAACGAACCGCCAATTCTGGTTCAAATACCGGGCATATCCGCACGGTTTTGCGGGCGATACGGCGCCCGGCGCCGGCGCGGAGCTATTTCGGCGGCCAGTCGTCGCTGGGCATCAGGTCGAGCTGGGTGCCCCAGCCCGGCAGCGCCTCGAAGCGCTTCCGCCAGGCCGCGAAATTGGGGAAGTCGGCGGGGTCGTAGCCCGCGTCTTCGAAGAAGCTCGCGACGGGATAGCACGAGATGTCGCCGATGGTCGGCCGCCCGCAGGCCAGCCATTCGTTCGCGCCCAGGTGGGGTTCGATGATCCCGTGCCCGCGGTCGGACACCTTCCTGAAATACTCGATGTTGGGGGTTTCGGCGCCGCCGCCGAACAGCCGCTCGAAGCGCAGGCGCGCCAGCCCGTAGGAGAAGAAATCGACCGAGAAGCCGACCCAGTCGCCGATCCGCGCTTCTTCTTCCCAGTTCTCGTGTCCAAGCCGGCCTGTCTGCTCGACCAGGTAGCGCAGCGTGTCGAAGCTCTGGCGGATCACCAGGTCGCCGTGCACCAGCGTCGGCACCTTGCCGTTCTGGTTCACGCGCAGATATTCGGGCTTCAGGTTCGAGCCGTCCATCAGATCGACCAGCACGAAATCGTAGTCCGTGCCGGTCATCGAGAGCATCAGTGCCGTCTTGTAGGCGTTGCCCGAGCGCGGGTGCCCGTAGAGCGTGAAGTCGGCCATGGTTTACCCCCTGAAATTGATAGCAGCGCGGCCTGCACTATAGGCCAGATCGCGGTCGGCAATGCGGATAGGATAGAGGCATCCCGAACGGAGACCGACATGGAACAGAGGTTGAGCCTCGTCACCCTCGGCGTCGCCGACATCGCGCGTGCACGCGCCTTCTACGCGGACGGGCTCGGCTGGACGCCCCACCCGATGGGCAACGGCGAGGTTGTCTTCTTCCAGCTCGCAGGCATCGTCCTCGGGCTCTACGGTCGTGAAGATCTCGCAACCGATGCCGGACTGGCGGAAGCACCAGGACACGGTGTCCCGGGAATCGCGCTTGCCCACAACACGCGCAGTCGCGAAGCGGTGGACGCCGTGCTCGCGCTTGCCGAAAAGGCCGGCGGCACAATCACCAAGCCGGCTGAGGACACCTTCTGGGGTGGCTATTCGGGCTATTTCGCCGATCCGGACGGGCATTTGTGGGAAGTCGCGTGGAACCCGAACTTCCCGATTGATGCCGACGGCCACACCCGCCTTCCTGACGCGCCGGCATGAACCCGCCACGGGCTTCTGGCGCTACCGGTCGTGCCGCCAGTACAAGCGTCCGCGTGCGGCGCGCACCTGTGTAAAGCCCAGCTTCTCGAGCGTGCGGATCGAGCCGGTGTTGTCCTCTGCGCAGTCGGCGATAACCGCCGAGGTGGCGGTGTCGGCGAACGCCCAGGACACGAGCGCCGCGCACCCCTCCGCGGTCAGCCCGCGGCGGCGGTGCGCCGGCACGATCTGGTAGCCGAGCTCGACCTCACCCGCGGCGTTGGGCGGGCCGGTAAACGACGCCGCGCCGACGACCATCCGCTCGACTTTGT
>JAYPUG010000400.1:0-2360 GCA_038133965.1 Rhodospirillaceae bacterium
GCTGATGGATTTCAGCCGGTCGTAGAAGTCGAACACCACCTCGTTGAGCGGCAGCTTGTAGACCGCCATGGCCCGACCGCCCACATAGGTCAGCTCCACCTGCTCGCCGCGGCGTTCGGTGCACAGCTGCAGGACGGCGCCGAGATACTCGTCAGGCACCATGATCGAGGCCTTGATCCACGGCTCGGTGATCGTCGCGATGCGCGTGACCTCGGGATAGTCGGTCGGGTTGTGGAGCTCGATGTTCTCGCCGTCGGTCAGCGCGATCCGATAGACCACCGACGGCGCCGTCGTGATCACCTCCAGGTCGAACTCGCGCTCGATGCGCTGCTGGATGATCTCCATGTGCAGCAGGCCCAGGAAACCGCAGCGAAAGCCCATGCCCAGCGCGGCGGAACTCTCGGTCTCGTAGTGGAAGCTGGCATCGTTCAGGTGCAGCTTGCCGAGCGCCTCGCGCAAATCCTCGTACTCCGCCGTGTCGGCCGGATAGAGCGAGGAGAACACCACCGGCACCGACGGCTTGAAGCCCGGCAGCGGCTCGGCCGCGGGCTTGCGGTCGTCGGTGATCGTGTCGCCCACGTTGCAGTCGGCGACTGTCTTGATCGAGGCGGTGATGAAGCCGATCTCGCCGGGCCCCAGCGCGTCGATCTCCTTGCGGACGGGCGTAAACACGCCGACCCGGTCTACCGGGTAGGTCCGCCCATTCGACATCATGCGGATCTTCTGGCCGCGCTTCAGGGTGCCATGCTTCACGCGCACCAGCGCAACCACGCCCAGGTAGGGGTCGTACCAGCTGTCGACCAGAAGGGCCTGCAGCTCCTCGTCCGCCTCGCCGGCGGGCGGCGGCATCCGGGTGACGATCGCTTCCAGCACATCCTCGATGCCGACGCCCGTCTTGGCCGAGATCTCGATGGCGTCGGACGCATCCAGGCCCACCACATCCTCGATCTGCTGGCGGATGCGTTCGGGCTCGGCGGCCGGCAGGTCGATCTTGTTGAGGACCGGCACCAGCTCGAGGTCGGCGTCGATGGCGAGATACGCGTTCGCCAGCGTCTGGGCCTCGACCCCCTGGCTCGCATCGACCACCAGCAGCGCGCCCTCGCACGCCGCCAGCGAACGCGACACCTCGTAGGAGAAATCGACGTGGCCGGGTGTGTCCATGAAGTTGAGCTGGTAGGTCTCGCCGTCGCGCGCGGTGTAGTCGAGGCGCACCGAGTGGGCCTTGATGGTGATGCCGCGCTCGCGCTCGAGCTCCATGTCGTCGAGGACCTGCTCGCGCATCTCGCGCTCGGTCAGCCCGCCGCAGTGCTGGATCAGCCGGTCGGCGAGGGTCGATTTCCCGTGGTCGATATGGGCGATGATCGAGAAGTTGCGGATGTGGGAAAGGTCGGTCATCGGGGTGCGAACAATTCAGGAACTGACACTGTCACATTCGCTGTCACACACTCTGTGACAAGCGGGGATAACTGTCACAATCACTATGGTCCCGTACCCACGGCTACGGCATCCACAGGTTTTATGACAACGTGCTCCCGGATATTCCATAATAATATCAATGTTATACAGAATTATTACACGCTATCCACAAACCGTCACATACCACGGCGGTCGCCGTCATCGATGTGTCATTTTATCCACAGGTAATTGTGGATAAATAAACGCGCTCAACCCCTCAGCGTCCCGCCGCTCGCCTTCTCGACCGCGGCGACGACCTTCTTGCCGATGGCGTCGATCTCTCCGTCGGTCAGAGTCGCCTCGACGGGCTGCAGGGTCACCTGGATGGCCAGCGACTTCTTGCCGTCCTCGATGTTCTTGCCCTCATAGATGTCGAACAGGTCCACGGCGGCGATAAGGTCGCGCTCCGCGCCCCGCGCGGCACGCAGGACCGTTCCGGCTTCCACGCCGGCATCCACCAGGAAGGCGAAGTCGCGGCGCACCGGCTGCAACGCTGCCAGGTGCAGCGCCGGACGCGCCGCGCCCCCTCTCTTCGGGTCCTTTCGCTCGGGCAGGTTGTCGAGGAACACCTCGAAACCGACGGCCGGGCCGCGCACGTCGAGTTTGCGCAGGATGCCCGGGTGAATCTCGCCGAACCAGGCGAGCACGTTCTTGCCGAGGCGCAGTCCGCCCGAGCGGCCGGGATGATACCAGTCCGGCGCATCGCGGCTGACCTGTGCGTTCCCCGTGGGCGCACCCGCGGCATCGAGCGCCGCAAGCGCATCGGCCTTGGCGTCGAGCGCATCGGCCGCACGGGCCTTGCCCGACCAGTGGGCCGGATGGGCGTTGCCGTGGCGCACGCCGGCGGCAACCAAAAGCTGGCCGTCCGGCGAGGCATCGGTGTAGGCCGGGCCCAGTTCGAACAG
>JAYPUG010000401.1:0-2358 GCA_038133965.1 Rhodospirillaceae bacterium
ATCGGGGGCATTCCCCCAATAGTCCCCGGTGTTGGGGGGCGCGGTTGCCCCCAACCGGCGGCCTTTTTCTTTTCATGGCCACGCAACGCCATCTCGGCAAACGACTGCGGGTTTTGCTAGGTTCGCGCCGCTTTCACCAACAACGGCTCCGGCGGTGCGTCGCGTGCAGGGACTGACCACACACAAGCTGGCTTGCATCCGCGGAGACAAACCCGTCTTCGCGGGCCTCGACCTGGCGGTGAACCCGGGCCGTGCGCTGCTGCTGTCGGGGCCGAACGGCAGCGGCAAGTCGAGCCTGCTGCGCGTGCTCGCCGGCCTTCTGCCCGCTGGTGCCGGACGGATCGACTGGGAAGGCACCGATATCGATGCCGACCGCGACGCGCACCGCGCGCGCGTCGCCTACGTCGGCCATGCCGATCCGCTGAAACCCTCGCTGACGGTGAGCGAGAACCTCGAGTTCTGGGCGCGGCTGTACGGCTTCGAGCCCGAGATCGAGCCCGCGCTCTACCAGTTCTCGATCGAGCAGCTGGCGGACGTGCCCGCGCGCTACCTGTCCGCCGGCCAGCGCCGCCGGCTGACCCTGGCGCGCCTCGCGGCCGGACAGAATTCGCCCGCCGGTCCGTCCCTGTGGTTGCTCGACGAGCCGGCGACCGGCCTGGACCCCGGCGCGGTCTCGATGCTCGCCAACACCATCCTCGCCCATCTGTCGAACGAGGGCGTGGCGATCGTGGCGACCCACGGGGGCCGGCTCGACGAGCTTCTCGCCGACAAGGCCGACCGTTTCGATATGGGCGGCGTCACCGCATCGGCGCTTGCGCCGGACCCGTCGCCATGATCGGGCTGGCGCTCCTCATCCGCCGCGACCTGCGGCTCGCCTTCCGCGGCGGCACCGACGCGGTGATGGCCGTGATCTTCTTCGTTTTGGCAGCCGTACTGTTTCCCTTCGGTGTCGGCACGGACCCCGAGATGCTGCCACGCATCGGGGGCGGCGTGATCTGGGTGGTGGCGCTGTTGGCCGCGATGCTGTCGCTCGAGCGCATGTTCGCGGGCGACCACGAGGATGGCAGCCTCGACCTCTATTTCCTGTCGCCGGTGCCCCTCATCGCGCTCGCACTCGCCAAGGCCCTCTCCCACTGGCTATCGACCGGCGTTCTGCTGCTCGTCGCCGCGCCCGTGCTGGCCGTCCTCTACAACCTGCCCGACGCGGCCTTCGTACCGCTTGCCGCCTCGATGCTGCTCGGCACGCCGACCCTCAGCCTGATCGGCGGCATCGGCGCAGCCCTGATCATCGGAGCGCGCCGCGGCGGCGTCCTCCTGGCACTGCTGATCCTGCCTCTCTACATCCCGGTACTCATCTTCGGGGCCAGCGCCATCGACAGCGCCGTCGCGGGCCGCGACTTCGCGCCCCAGCTGATGATCCTCGCGGGCTTCCTCCTGGCCGCGTTGGCGCTCGCGCCCTGGGCGACTGCCGCTGCGCTGCGCCAGGCAATCGAGTAGTCTTTCCCCGACGGCACCACGACGGACACGACCTTGTTCCACCGTTTCGCAAACCCCGCCCGCTTCTCGCGCCTGGCCGCACGCATCCTGCCGTGGTCCACGGCGGCGACCGTCCTGGTCTTTGCCACCGGCATCTGGTTCGCGCTCTTCTCCTCGCCCGCCGACTATCAGCAGGGCGAGACGGTGCGCATCATGTATGTCCACGTCCCCTCGGCTTGGATGGCACTCGCTGCCTACACCTTCATCGCGGTGATGAGCGCCGTCTCGCTGATCTGGAAGCACCCGCTGGCCAACATCGCCGCGCGCGCGGCCGCGCCGCTGGGGGCCGGGTTCACCATCATCGTGCTGACCACGGGCAGCCTGTGGGGCAAGCCCACCTGGGGCACATGGTGGGTGTGGGACGCACGGCTCACCTCCGTGCTGGTCCTCTTCTTCCTGTACCTGGGCCACATCGCGCTTTCCAACGCCTTCGACAATCCGCAGCGCGGGGCCCGGGCCGCCGCCGTGCTGGCGCTCGTGGGCTTCGTCAACATCCCCATCATCAAGTTCTCGGTCGATTGGTGGAACACACTGCACCAGCCCGCCAGCGTGACGCGCCTCGACGCACCCTCGATCGACCCGTCCATGCTGGTGCCGTTGCTGCTGATGGCCGTCGCATTCACGCTCTATTTTGTCACCATGCTGCTGGTGCGCATGCGTGCCGACCTGAACGCGGCGCGCGCGCGCGCCCTGCGCCTGTCGGCCGCCGAGTAGGCGGCGGATCGCGCCGCAGCCACGGTGAATTGATTCCCGACGGATTGCTCCCGGCGCGGGCGTTGTCCTAGAAAGCCCCTCCCGCAAGCCCGCTTCAGAGAATCGATC
>JAYPUG010000402.1:0-2340 GCA_038133965.1 Rhodospirillaceae bacterium
CGTGTACTCGAAGGATTCGCCCGGTTCCAGAACCGGCTGTTCGCCCACGACGCCTGCGCCCCGGACCTCCTGGACCAGGCCGTTTGCGTCCGTGATGTGCCAGTAGCGCGAACGGAGCTGGACGGTCTGCTCGCCCCGGTTCTCGATCCGGACCTGATAAGCCCATACGAAGTGGTTCTCGTCGGGTTCGGACTGGTCCTCGAGGAAGACCGGCGTCACGCTGACCCAGATATTGCCTGTGATTCGGTCGTACATCGACATAGGGGTTCCTGCCCGCGCGCATGTGCGGGTCGCCAAGGACCGGGATTTGGCAGAATAACGGTGCAAAAGTCCAGTGGCCGGACCGCGGGTTTTCCGTGCGAAGGCGATGGATGGGGCTTTCTTGCGCCGCTCTCGCCCCTCCACTATAGAATCCGTGCGTGAGAGGCGGGTGTAGTTCAGTGGTAGAACGTCAGCTTCCCAAGCTGAATGTCGCCGGTTCGATCCCGGTCACCCGCTCCATTCCTCCCTGCGGCCCGCGCCACCGCGATGTCCCTGCAAAAACGGAAACGTCATGGCCGACCGTCCCATCCTGATCGCCGGCGGCGGTATCGGCGGACTCTCGGCCGCACTCGGCCTGGCGGGCGTCGGTTATCGCGTGATGGTGCTCGAACGGGCATCGCAATTGGGCGAGATCGGCGCCGGTATCCAGCTCGGCCCCAACGCGTTCCATGCACGCGACACGCTCGGCGTGGGCGAGGCGGCCCGGTCGAAGGCCGTCTATGTCGATATGCTGCGCCTGATGGATGCGATGGCGGGTGACGAGATCATCCACATCCCGCTCGACGCGCCCTTCCGCGAACGGTTCGGAAATCCCTATGCCGTGATCCACCGGGCCGACCTGCATGGCGTCCTCCTGGCCGGATGCGAGGCGAGCCCGCACATCGAACTTTGCGTCAGCAGCGAGGTCGTCGGCTACGAACAGGATGGTGCCGGCGTCACCGCGCTCCTCGCCAGCGGCGCGCGGGTGGACGGGGCCATGCTGATCGGCGCGGACGGGCTCTGGTCGGCGGTGCGCCGCCAGCTTCTGGACGACGACCCGCCGCGGGTGTCGGGTCACACGACCTACCGTTCGGTGATTCCGGCCGGGGATATGCCCGAAGACCTGCGCTGGAATGCCGCGACGCTGTGGGCGGGCCCGAAGTGCCACATCGTTCACTATCCGCTGTCGGACTGGAAGTACTTCAACCTCGTCGTGACCTATCACAACGACGCGCCCGAGCCGGTCGCGGGCCAGCCCGTGAGCAAGGACGATGTGCGCGCCGGGTTCACCCACATCCACGAGCGCGCGCGCCGCCACCAGCTTGCCGGCTGCCGCTTCCGCGTGGGCGATGGAGCCGGCAACGACGTCGCGCAGGGAGGCATCCTCGAGCGTGCCCGCAAAGCTGCGCGCGGCCGCGATCGCGCCACTGTGGGCCTGGACCGTCGCGATCTCGACCAGTGTCCACTCGATCTCGGCGGGGTTGCCGATCGCATCGGCAATGACCTGCGCGCGTGACATCCCGCCCGCCCCGGCATGGGCTATCGCGACGGCCCGCAGAGCCCAGACCCGATAGGTCCCCGGGCCGATGTTCCGGGCAGTGGTCTCTGCACGTTCGCGTGCGCCGGCGCGCAGCTGCGCATCGACGACCTGGCGCATGGTCTGGGCCCGGATGGAGTCGTTGGGGATGTTGATGGCGATCTTCACCGCCATGTCGAACAGACAGGCGGCCGACGGGTGCGCATGGCAAGCGATGGGATCGACCCGGCGGAAATCCGCGCCGTCGGGCTCGCTGGCGGCGCCGGGATGGGCTGGATATGCGGCGACAAGGACCGTAACGGCGGCGAACAGTGCCGTTCGCACCGCGGCTCGTCGAACTGTCTGCGCCTCGCATCGCGTTCGCATCGTCGGTTGAAAGTCTAGCCACGAGTCACGGCGGCCTGCCAATCAACTTTTGCGCGAGCGCTCAGTCCGGGGTTTCGCGTTTGGTCCGGTTCTCCAGGAAGATCGAGTAGTAGTTGCCGGCAAAGATCAGCGCGGCGCCCAGCAGAACCAGGATCTCCGCTGTCTCGGCATAGATCAGGAATCCCACCAGCACGATGAGCGGTAAACGCATGAAGTCCATCGGCACCACGATCGTCTGATCGGCCAGGCGCAGCGCGCTGGCCGTGCAGAAATGCGCGGACAGCCCCGAGAGCCCGACGACGCAAAGCCAGAAGAGCTGGAACGGGTCCGGGGTCTTCCACACAAAGATCGTGATCGCGACCCCCAGGGGAAGCTGGATCGCCGACATGTAGAGCAGGATCGTCAGCGGCGAGTCG
>JAYPUG010000403.1:0-2338 GCA_038133965.1 Rhodospirillaceae bacterium
CGGGAGCGTGGGACGATGGGAAAATTGACGGCCGGCTTCTTCTTTGGGGCGTTGTCCGCAACCTGTGCGGTGATTTCGGGCGCCGCCCTGGCGCAGGAACCGGTCGATCTGGAGCTCGTCCTGGCCGCCGACGGGTCCGGATCGATCGACGATGCGGAACTCGCCCTGCAGCGCGAGGGCTATGCCCGCGCCGTCGCCAATCCGCGTGTCCTGGAGGCGCTCACGGGGGGCATCTACGGCAAGAGCGTGATCGCCTATGTCGAGTGGGGCAGCGCCATATCCCAGCACACGATCGTGGACTGGACGGTGATCGACGGGCCGGAGGCTGCGAAGCAGTTCGGCGAGGCGCTGGTCGCCGCGCCGCGCGAGGCCTGGGGCTTCAATTCGATCAGCAACGCGATTGCCTACTCCCAGGGCCTGATCGAGGAAAACTCCTACAAGGGCTTGCGCCGCATCATCGATATCTCCGCCGATGCGGGGAACATCGGCGGCATGCCGCTGCCGGTCGCGCGCGCCAATGCGATCTCGAAGGGCATCACCATCAACGGGCTGGCGATCAGCCGGCCCGGCAGCACCCGTCCGGCGCGTGCCGTGTCGCTGGAGCAGGAGTTTCGCGACGAGATCATTGGCGGCACTGGCGCGTTCGTCGTGACGGTGGACGAGACGATCAGTTTCGCGGACGCCGTGCTCAAGAAGATGATCCTCGAGGTCGCGGCGATCTCGCGCGCCGAGGCACGCAATCTCGCGCTCGCCGGGCGCGTGACCTACGCGCCTGCCGGCCGGTGATGCGGACCGGGAGAACGCTTGCGGGCGCGGCGCTCGCGCTCTGGGCCGCATTCGCACTGCCGGCCGGTGCGCAGGACGAGGCCGGCCTTGCCGGGCGGTTCCTGGTCGCCGAACCATCCATCGCCGACCCCCGCTTTGCCGAGACGGTGATCTATATCGTCAGCCACGATGACCAGGGGGCGTTCGGCCTGATCGTCAACCGTCCGCTGGGCCGCGCGGAACCCGAGGCCGTGTACGATCGGCTCGGGCTGGATGCGCCCGACGCGGGCGATCCCATCGAGTTTCATTTCGGCGGACCGGTGGAGGGCGATGTCGGCTTTGTTCTGCACAGCCGCGAATTCATGACGGACCAGACTCTCGCCGTCGATGACGGGCTTGCCGTTTCTGGGATTCGTCGGGTCCTTGAGGCGATTGCCACGGGCGAGGGACCCGATCGCGCGATCTTCGCGTTGGGCTATTCCGGCTGAGGACCGGGGCAGCTCGAACGCGAGATGGCGCGCACGGACTGGGTGACGATCGAGGGCGACCCGGCGCTCGTCTTCGATATGCCGATGACGGAGCGTTGGCGGACGGCGCAGGTGCGACGCGGTCTCGACCTATGACACGGGCCATTGGTCACGGGCCCCGGAACGATTAGGGTTTGTCGCGCATAACCATTCTGTCGGAGGAGTCCGCCGTGGTCCTGAACTCTCCCCTTTCCATGTTCGACATCGCGGGCAAGTCCGCGCTCGTCATCGGCGCGACCGGTTCATTCGGCAGCGCGGCCTCGCGTGCGCTTGCCGGCATGGGGTGCGACATGACCCTTGCCGACCGGAACCCCGACGGCCTTGCGGCGCTGGCGGGCGAACTGGAGGAGGGCGGCGTGTCGGTGGCGACGGTCGATGCCTGGCCCGACACGGAGGCCGGCGCGGCCGCGATCGTCGAAGGCGCCGTGGCGGCCCACGGGGTGCTCGACCTCATGTTCGTGGCGACGGGCCTCAACGATGTCGGCTACATCGAGGAACAGTCCTACGAGCGCTGGCGCAGCGTGATGATGGCGAACCTGGACGGTTTCTGGCTCGCCTGTCAGGCGGCAGGGCGGGCATTCGCCAGGCGCTCCGCGGACCGGGGGCGGGCCAAGGTGGTCGTCGTGTCCTCGACGCGCGGGCGGCACGGCCTGCCGACGGGCTATACCGGCTACTGTGCCTCGAAGGCGGGGCTCGACGGCATGGTCCGCGCGCTGTCGTGTGAGTGGGGTGCGAAGAATGCCAACATCAATGCCATCGGCCCGACCGTGTTCCGCTCGCCGCTGTCGGAGTGGATGTTCTCCGACACCGATCCCGGAAAGGCGACGCGCGAGGCGATGCTCGAGCGCGTGCCCGTGGGACGGCTGTCGGAGACTGACGACCTGATCGGCGGGCTGGTCTATCTGCTGTCGCCGGCCTCGGACTATGTCACCGGGCACACGCTCTACATCGACGGCGGGTACACGGCCGAATAGTATCCGCAGAACATCGGGTTCGAGGCGTACATGAAGTTCAAGCTCATCCTGTGGGCCCTGTCCTGGCTGTTC
>JAYPUG010000404.1:0-2300 GCA_038133965.1 Rhodospirillaceae bacterium
CTCCCAGACTGCGGCACCGACCAGGGCGGCGATCCCCAGCACAACCATCCCGGTGGCGCTCACCGGCTGGGCCTTCACGGCGGCCCGCAGCTTCTTCGGGAAGGTCGGCCCGGCGGCATCCGGCATGTGCGTCGCCCGAAATGACGAAGGGGCCGCGAGGCCCCTTCGAAATGCGTGATCTAGTTGACCGGGAATTCCGAAAGGTCCGGCGGGATTCCGTCCGGGCGCTTGAGCAGCGCTTCCTCGGGCTCGCCGGCGGCCAGCCGCGCGGTCATCTCGTCGGGGTCGAACTTGATTCCGATGGGGTTGTCGGTGAACTCACCGTTGTCGAAATACTCGGCGAACTTCTCCTCCGGCACATTGTCCACCTGCAGCTCGATCTGATTGCGGTCCGGGTCCATGTAATACATCGAGGTGGTGGGGCCGTGGTTGATGCAGAACTCCGGCGTAATCCCGTGCTCGTCCTTGAGCCGGTTGTAGGTGTGCATCAGGTCGTGGAGGTTCGCGTAGGTGAAGGCCACATGGTGCAGCCCGCAGGTCATGTCCACATGGTCGCCCACGCCCGGCATGCCCAGCACGGCAACGCGGTGGTGCTCGTCATCGTAGGTGACGAACCCGATCATCGGGTTCTCGTACATGGCCTCGCCCTCGAGCACGACCTTGTACCAGCCGAGCAGGTTCTGGACGTTGCCCTCCTTGGTGCGCAGCACCATGTGGGCGAGTTTCTTTGGCGCGACCTTGCCGCGCTCCTTGGCCGTCTTCGGCATCTTCGCAATGGCGTTCATCTGTGTCTCCCTTGCCGGCGTCGTTCTGGCGTACGCACGTGAGGGCCGCATTGTTGCGCCGGGCAGAAAAAGATTCAATCGTGAGCGTCAACAATCGGGGGAGAGACCGACCCATGGCCGAACGCCTGAAATCGCCGCCGCCGCACCGCGAGACGAAGACGCCGAAGCTGAAGGCCCCGCCGGGCGCGACTGACACCCATTTCCACATCTACGGGCCGGGCAAGCGGTTTCCCTATCACCCGGATTCACCGCTGGTCGTCGAGGATTCGACCATCGAGGACATGCTGAAGATGCACAACGCGCTGGGCATCGAGCGCGGCGTCATCGTCCACTCCGTCGTGCAGGGGCACACCTACGAGTACCTGATCAGCGCGCTGTCGCGCGAACCCGAGCGGCTGCGCGGCATCGCCATGCCGGCACCCGACATCACGGACCAGGAGCTGGAAATACTGACGAAGGTCGGCGTGGTGGGTGCGCGCTTTGCCTACCGCGCCAACCCGGTGATCAACACCGAGATTGTCGCGCGCATCCACGAGTTCGGCTGGCACCCGCAATACTGGTTTCGGGGGCCGGACGAGGCCGCCGAATGGCGCGACACGATCCTCGCCTCGCCCGGGAACTTCGTGATCGACCACATGGGCTGGCAGCCCGCCGAGCTGGGCATCGACGCGCCGGGGTTCAGGTTCGTGCTGGAGTGCCTCGACACCGGGCGCTGCTGGGTGAAGATCTCGGGCCCGATGCGGTTCACCGCCGAACACAGGCTGCCCTACAAGGACACCTGGCCGTTCGCGCAAGCGCTGATCGAGCGCGCGCCCGACCGCGTCATGTGGGGCTCGGACTGGCCGCACCCCGACCATTTCGAGGAGATGCCCAACGACGGCGACCTGCTCGACCTGCTGCTCGAATGGGCGCCCGACGAGGCTCTGCGCAAGAAGATCCTGGTGGACAACCCGGCGGAGCTGTTCGGGTTCTAGGGTGCGCCTAGCCGTCGCGCGCGTGAGGCGTCACGTCGTAGGTGCCGTCGCCATTCTCCGTACATTCTATTCGCAGGGCGCGGCCGTCGCCATCGACTATGCCGTCCGCAATCCCGACCGGGTGTCGCATCTCATCCTGTGGGGCGGCTTCGCGCGCGGACGCCGCCAGCGCGGACTGGCGGAAGACGCGGCCGAGAGCGAGGCCTTCATCACGCTGATGCGCCAGGGCTGGGGCAAGGAACGCTCGCCCTTCCGCGACATGTTCGCCTCGCTCTACCTGCCCGAGGCGAACGACGAGCAGATCCGCTGGTGGACGGACATGCAGCGGCTGGCGACATCGCCGGACAACGCCGTCCTGCTGCGCAACGCGATCGACGATATCGACGTCTCGGGCCTGCTGGCGCAGGTCGCGTGCCCGACCCTCGTGATCCACTCCGAGCGCGAGATGGTCGCGCCCCTGTCCGAAGCGCGGCTGATGGCCTCGCGGATTCCGGGCGCGCGGTTCGTGGCGCTCGACAGCGCCAACCACCTCGTGCTGCAC
>JAYPUG010000405.1:0-2293 GCA_038133965.1 Rhodospirillaceae bacterium
GGGCAAAACACAGACCCGCAATCAGGCGGGCTTTTCGTCCTCGCCGCTCTCGCCCGCGTCCGCGCCTGCATCGGCGGTTTCGGCGTCGGCGTCCTGTCCGTCACCGGATTCTTCCGGTTCCTCGGCCGCTTCGGCGATCCGCTCGGCGACCTCTTCCTCGACCAGGCCCTCGACCGCTTCGGCCTCGGCCGTCGCATCGTCGGCGACCGCCAGAGCCTCGTCGGCGAGTGCCACCGCAGCTTCGGCCGCTTCGGCCTCTTCCGCGATCTCGGTAATCGACAGGCCGCGCTCGCGCTGGGTTGCGGCCTCGTCCTCTGTGCGTGCCACGTTGACCGAGAGTTCGACCGAGACCTCGGGGTGCAGCGCCACGCGAACCGGGTGGAGACCCAGTTCCTTGATCGCGCGGTCGAGCAGCACCTGACCGCGGCCGACCGTGACGCCGCCCTCGCTGATGGCGTCGGCAATGTCACGCGCGCTGACCGAGCCATAGAGCTGGCCGCTGTCGCCCGCCTGGCGGATCAGCACGATATCGAGTTCCTCGATCCGCTTGGCGACCGCTTCGGCCTCCTGGCGGCGCTTGAGGTTCTCGGCCTCGAGCTGCGTGCGCTGTTCCTCGAAGTGGGCCCGGTTGGCGTCGGTGGCGCGCAGCGCCTTCTTCTGCGGCAGCAGAAAATTCCGCGCATAGCCGGGTTTGACGCTGACCACGTCGCCCATCTGGCCGAGCTTTTCGATACGTTCGAGCAGGATTACTTCCATTTCACACCTCCTGGCCGGTGCGCACCAACCCGGTGCGGCGGCGAAGATCGAAGGTCTGGTCTGCCACGCCGATCAGCGCCACCACGGCGCACAGGGGCGGGAAGACGACCATGAAGCCGTAGAACACGGCAAGGATGACAAAGGTGATCGGCGTACGCCGGGCGATCGCATGGAACGATCCGGCACCGACCAGAATCATGGGAACGAGCAGCGCGATGGCTGCGTTGCGCCCGAGATAGGACACGTTTGCATCGCCGGTGTAGGCGAGGACAACCGCAAGCGCGAATGCCGCGGGAACCCACCAGGGTGTGCGCAGCTCTTCCATACGCGGTACCGGTCGATCCAGCGCCCCCTGGTGGCGCAAGATAGCGAGCGCGCCCGCAACCCCGATGGCCAGGACAAGCAGCCACGCCGCCGTCATGCCGCCCGGGAAGACCGGCGTGACCAGCGAAACCAGTTCCTGAGTCCGATGGAAACCGAGTTCCGGCATCATGCCCGTCAGCACCGGCTGGAGGAACTTTCCGGTAAGGAACGCCAGATCGGTTTCGCCGCGCATGACCATGACGGCGAAAACCGTCATGCCAGCCAGCGCCGCGGCCAGCAGCCAGGCCATCACGGCGAGGGGCGGCTCCCACTCGATGTAGCCGAGCGAGTTCGTCCGACGCCGTCGTAGCATCTGCACCGCAAAGATCACCGGAAGCACGAAGAACAGGGTGAACAGGATGAGCGGTTCGAGCCCCAGCGTGAGCGCCGCAACGATCGCGGCGAGCAACGCGATGCCCGCAAGCCCCGCGCCCGCGGCCGCCAGCACGCCGATCCCCAGGCCGGCCACCATCAACGGCACGCCGGTCAGGGTCAGCGGTGCGATTGCCCCGACGCCGAACGCGAAGGGCACGGCAAACAGCAGCGCCGCCGCGGCGCCGGCGCCGATCGTAAGGGCAAAGGGACGGACGGTCGGGTTCATGGCCAGCAGGTCCCGGCGGCGCCTCGGAAGGGCCGCGCGTGCCGTCAATCGACGACGTAGGGAAGCAGCGCCAGGAACCGCGCGCGCTTGATGGCGCGGGCGAGTTCACGCTGTTTCTTCGCCGAAACGGCGGTGATGCGGCTGGGCACGATCTTGCCGCGCTCGGAGATGTAGCGCGAGAGCAGCTTCGTGTCCTTGTAGTCGATCCTGGGGGCATTCGCGCCCGAGAACGGACATGTCTTGCGCCGACGGAAGAAGGGGCGGCGGCCGCCGCCACGCGGTCCCATAGCCATTATTCGCTCTCCTCGGATTTGGTTTCGGCCGATGTGTCGGCGTTTTCACTCGGCGCAGCGGAATCGCCGTCACTGCCGGCAGATGCCTGCCGTGCCGGGCGGTCGTCGCGGTCGCCGCGCGGGCCGCGGTCGTCATCGTCGTCCCGGCGTGAACCGCGTTCCTTGCGGCCCTGCATGATCACCGACGGGCCCTCCTCGTGCTCATCGACTCGCAGGGTCAGGTAACGCAGCACGTCGTCGTGGATGCGCTGCTGGCGTTCGAGCTCGAGCACCGCGTCGG
>JAYPUG010000406.1:0-2292 GCA_038133965.1 Rhodospirillaceae bacterium
GCATCGACTGGTGGATCGAGGGCTCCTCGATCTGGATCAGCGGCGCACCGGCATCCGCCAGCGCGTGATACTCGGCGTTGAAGGCTTCCGACAGCGCCAGCAAGAGCTCGTAGCGATCCGAATAGTGGGAATTGTTGACCATGTGGCTGATCACCTGGGCCGAGATCGTGCCGATCTTTACCGGTTTCTCGGTCATCCCGGCGATCGCCTTGTAGGCCCGGTCGAGCTGCAGCGACGTCTTGCCGATGGGGCCCTCGACGTCCGGCGTCAGCCGGGTCTCGATGACCTCCCAGATCAGGTCGCCCGGCCCCTTGCCATCCATCGCGGCGTAGGGCTGGACGGCGACCTCGGGCGTGCCGATCCCCTCGATCCGCTCGTAGGCGTAGGAGACCCAGCCCCGCCCGGCCACGTCGTCGTCCAGCCGCGTGTCGCCATCGACCATGATGTCGATGCCCGCGCGTTGCTGCGCGGCCACCTGGCAGGCCAGGCAGTCGAAATGCTGTTCCCGGTAGGCACGCTGCGCGAGGCCGGTCGAGAGCGGCAGCCCACGCAGGTTTTCCGTGTACCAGCTGGGGCGCGGCAGCGCGCCCGTCGTGGTGGTCTGCAGGACCTTGTCCTTGGTCGCGACGAACATCGTTTCTTTCCCCCTTTAGCCCGGCTACTTGCGGTCCGGGCCTTCGCCGCCGGTCTTCATGAACCGGCGGATGATCCTGGTCTCGAACAGGCCCACCTTCTCGTAGGGATCGCCCAGGGCGATCTCCTCGGCTTCTTCACGGCTTTCGGCATCGACGATCCAGACGCTGGCGCACATGTTGCCGTCGTCGTCCATCGCCGGGCCCGCGAAGAACAGCTTGTCGCCGACCTCTTCGGCATATTCCATGTGCGCGGGCCGGGTCTGCATGCGCAGGTCCAGGCTGCCCGGCTTGTCCTGCCGGTAGATGAAATAGAGCAACGCGCCGTCTCCCCGGGAATTCCGCTCGGGCTTTTCGCCCGTTCCGGCCAGCGTATTGCGCGGTCCTGCACCGCGCAATGGCAGGCAGAGGATTTAGGCTGAGACGGCGGGGTCGAGGCTCAGTTCGACATAGTCGAAGGCGGTGAAAGGATCGGCCGGCGCGTCGAAGACTACGGTCACGAAACCGTGCCAGTTGCCGTCCGCATCCTCGGTGAAGACGTCGTCGAAGGCGAGTTGTGCGGTGCGCGCCTGGATCAGCCCGTCGACATTGCGCAGCTGCTGGTTGGGAATACGCAGGACGCGCGGCTGGGCATCGCGGAAGCGCACGAAGACGACCGCCGGGTCGATGTCGTAGTCGCCGAACACCAGGTTGAAGAAGATATTCGCGCCCCGGGCGATATCGTCGCGGTGGACCGTGAAATCGAACACGAAGGCCGCGCTGTTGGGCACGGCCGGGCCATTCAGATCGGGCCAGTTGTTCGGCGGCGCCGTGGGCGAGAGCGACAAATCCGTCCAGTTCGAACCCCGGGTCCGTTCGCCGACGGCGAGACAGCCGCTGCAGGCATGGCCCGCATCGGTCCGTTCCGCGTCCGAGCGGTTGTCGAAATTGTCCTGCCCCAGGTACCAAACGCCGCCGTCGCGGTTCAGATCGGGCAGGAATTCGTCGGGTTCCAGCAGGCCGTTGCCGTTAGTGTCCGCCGGCCCCACGCCGACGCCGAGCACAGGGCGCCCCAACCCCTCGGTCGAGGTGAACCCGAACCCGTCCACGTCGCCAATCCGCACCCATTCGAAGGGATCGGCCGAGACGGCGGCGGGAAACAGGATTGCGATGGCAAAGAGGTTGGCAAGGAAGCTGATGCGGGTCATGGACGGCTCTCGTTCGGGCGCATGATGGCGTCGCGCGGCACGGTCACACAGTCACTTTGTCGTGCAAGCCCGCCTGCGCTCCGGTTTGACCGCTTCGTTCCGGCGAAATAGAACAAAATAAGAACATCGAGCGAGAACCCGAGCCTCCCGTGCCCGCGAACCCCGAGACCGTCGCGCGGCTGCGCTGCCGCATCGCCGCCATCGAACGCGGCGGCAGCGGGAGTCCGCGCCCCGACGGGGCTCTGCCCCTCGGGCTCGCGGACATCGACGCGCACCTGCCATGGGGTGGACTCGCGGCAGGCGCGGTCCACGAGTTTCTGGACGGCGACGGCACGGCGGCCGGTCTCGCGTTGGCAGGAACGCCCGGTGGCGCGCTGACAGGTTTCGCGGCGGCGCTCGCCGGCCGCGCCCAATGTTTGCGCGCCCGCCCCCTCGTCTGGATCGCGCCGCGCAGCGATACCCGCGAGAGCCTC
>JAYPUG010000407.1:0-2291 GCA_038133965.1 Rhodospirillaceae bacterium
TGGCCCAGCTTGCACCGGCGTTCAATAGTGCGCGGCTTGCGGCTATCCGACAAATGCCACTAATTTTCGCCCGTGCCACCTGCAGTCAAACACGTGCAATGCCAGACCAGCCTTCCGTAGCGGTGATTCACCTGTTGTGGCACGGGACCCCGTCGCAGCACCTGGCGGCATTCCTTGCCTCGTATGACAGTCATCCGGCAGGTCATTGGCACGATCTTGTGTTCCTGCTCAAGGGGTGTTCGCCCGCACAGGCTGCCGAACGCCGCAATCTGATCGGCGAGCGGCCGTGCCACATTCTAGACATTCCGGATAGCGACACGGACATCGCCACATACTTCCAAGCGGCCGAGCGGATCACACACGACATCTGCTGCTTCACCAACTCGTTTGCCATCATCGACGCCCCCCACTGGCTGAACCACATGGTCGAGCCCCTCGCGCGAAACTCGGGCATTGGCGTGGTTGGCGCGTCGGGCAGCTGGGAAATGCATTCGCCCGCAACGCCGTTCCCGAATCCGCATATCCGGACAAACGGTTTTGCGATCCGCCGCGACCTGTTCCTGTCCCTGGAACGTGAAGGCGTCGAAACCCGGGCGGGCGCACTGGAATTCGAGGCCGGCGCGAATTCGATGACACGCCAGGTCCGCGACAGGAAGCTCGAAGCCTGTGTCGTCGACCGGAACGGTACCTGCTGGCAGCCCGGCGACTGGCCGAAGTCGCGCACCTATCGCGCGGGCGAACAGGAGGGTCTCTTGGTCCGTGACAACCGGACGGATGTCTACGCAAACGGCGATGCCCGGATGCGCCGCTACCTCGAAACGCTCGCCTGGACGGATCGCGACCCCGGTCCCAATCCAGCCAAGCGGCACAAGGTGTCGTTCAAGCTCAAGACCTTGCTGGCGCACGTCACCGGCCGAAGGCCTCGCCGTTTTCGATGAACCGAAGGCGCCCACAAACGTTTGGGATGACTCCGCTCTTGTCCTTATCGTCACCGCAACGCCGCATGCTATGAATGCCGGTGCACGCGCACCCGTATCGAACCCCAGCGACGAGACATTCGTGACCGCAGCCAAGCGCACCCTCGACCCCAGGACCAAGTGGCAGTTCGACATCGACCTGGTCGGAAACTGCAACCTGGCCTGCCCCTCCTGCCCGGTCGGCAACATGGCGGATTCGCATGTGTCGGAGCGGTTTATGCGGCCGGAACTCCTCGAACAGATTCTGCGCAAGGCGACATCCGAGTGCCGCGTCTATGGCGTCTATCTGTACAACTGGACCGAGCCGTTTCTGCACCCGAAGCTGGCGGAGATGGTGCGGATCGTCCGCTCCTTCGGCGTCCCGTGCGGCGTGAGCACGAATCTCAATCTCCTTCGCGACATCGACGACGTTCTGGCCGCGGACCTGAGCATGCTCAAGGTCTCGCTTTCGGGTTTCACCCAGGACGTTTACGGCACCACGCACCGGCGCGGCGACATCGAGACCGTCAAGCGCAACATGACGCTCGTGTCAGAGGCCAAGCAACGCGTCGGCGCCAAGACACGCCTCGTCGTCGCGTTCCATCGCTACCTCGGGAACCACGAGGACGAGCACCAGATGCGTGCGTTCGCGGAGGATCTCGGATTCGAGTTCGAGCCGGCCTGGGCCTACTTCATGCCGCTCGAGAAGATGCTGGCGTTCGCCGGAAGCGATTTCGTGGATGTCGAGATCAACGACGAGGACCGCGCGATCATCGACCGCCTGGCCATCCCGCTCGACAAGTCTGTCGAGGTCATGCGCGAGAACTACGAGGAAAGCTGCCCGCTGCGCGACAAGCAGGTCGCCATCACATCGGCCGGCGACGTGATGCTCTGCTGCACCGTGTTCGACAAGACGAAGTACAAGATCGTGCCATTCCTCGACACGTCCCTCGCCGAGATTCAGGACATCCGCAACGCGCATGCGATGTGCGACGCCTGCATGAGCAACGGCCTGCACAACTTCTTCACCTACAACTCAGAGAAACTCGATGCCCTGGCGCTCGAGCGGGTGCACGCGCATTACCCCGACGCGTCGGTTGCGGGCATGCGCGACATCCAGGCCGCGAAGAAACCGCGCGGCCTGGCAAAGATCAAACGCGAGCTGAAGCGCCTGGTGTCCTGATCGCGATGCGGGCGTTCCAAGGGACGCCCCTCTCCATCACGCGCTCCCGGCGGGTGATGCGATCATTTCTTCCATGAGATCAAAGCAAGGCGGGCATCACTTGCCCCAGAAATTTATGACCACGATCTTGCCCCGATAGTCCGCGATCGACC
>JAYPUG010000408.1:0-2289 GCA_038133965.1 Rhodospirillaceae bacterium
TCTGGCCGAACAGCACCTCGTAGAGCGCGCGGAACCAGTCGCGCAGCGGATCGAAACCGTGATCCTTGCCAACGGCATAGACCTCGTTCTGGAGGGTTTCGCCGTCCGCATCCGCCGGCAGCGCCTCGAATCGCCCGGCCAGGTCTTCGAGCGCCGCACGCTCACGCGCGTCGGGCGCACGGTACTGCTTCGTCGGCTTCACGAAGTCCCTGTAGTAGGCGATCGCATGATGGACCAGCCGGTCGAGCATGGGGTTGGTCTCGGGCGTCGCCCCTGCGGCGTAGCGGCCGATGAAACCCCACAGGACCAGCGCGTCCTCGGAGTTCGCGGCGGCAACCAGATTGAGGAGCAGCCCGAACGACAGGTCTGACCCCGGCGGCGGCACCGCCCCGGCGTGGATATGCCAGGCCGGGTTCTCGAGCTGCTGCGCGGCGTCCTGTTCGGGAAACTTCGCGACGTGGGTCAGATACTCGTCCACCGACTTGGGAATGACGTCGAAGTAGAGCCGCTTCGCCGTCTTGGGCTTGGCGAACATGAACTGGGACAGGCTCTCGGCCGGGCCGTAGGTCAGCCACTCCTCGATGGTCAGACCGTTGCCGATCGACTTGGATATCTTCTGGCCGTTCTCGTCGAGGAACAGCTCGTAGGTCAGACCCTCGGGCGGCCGTGCGCCAAGGATGCGGCAGATCTTCCCCGACAGGTTCACCGAATCGATCAGGTCCTTGCCCGACATCTCGTAGTCGACCTCGAGCGCGACCCAGCGCATAGCCCAGTCGGCCTTCCACTGCAGCTTGCAGGCGCCGCCCGTGACCGGCGTCTCGACGGCCTCGCCGGTTTCAGGGTCGCGATAGACGACCGTGCCCGCGTCCGCATCCACCTTCTCCATCGGCACCTGCAGGACCACGCCCGTGCGCGGGCACACCGGCAGGAAGGGGCTGTAGGTCTCCTGGCGCTCCTTTCCGAGCGTCGGCACGATCACCCCCATGATCTCGTCATAGTAGGCGAGCATGCGCAAAAGCGTCGCATCGAACAGGCCCGAGCGGTAGCACTCGGTCGAGCTGTAGAACTCGTAGTCGAAGCCGAAGGTGTCGAGGAACGCCTGCAGGCGCGCATTGTTGTGCGCGCCGAAGCTGTCGTGTGTGCCGAACGGATCGGGGACGGCGGTAAGCGGCTTGCCCAGATGCGCGGACAGCATCTCCTGCTCGGGCACGTTCTCGGGCACCTTGCGCAGCCCGTCCATGTCGTCGGAGAAGGCGATCAGGCGCGTGGGAATGTCGGACACGGCCTCGAAGGCCTTGCGCACCATGGTGGTGCGCGCGACCTCGCCGAATGTGCCGATATGGGGCAGGCCCGACGGGCCGTAGCCGGTCTCGAACAGCACGTAGCCCTTCTCCGGCGCGTGGGAGGCGTCCGCGCCGCCGAGGCGCTTCACCACCGCGCGCGCCTCCTGGAAAGGCCACGCCTTCGCGCCGTCCGCCAATTCGCGATCGATCGTCATTCGCCCCGGGGCTCCGCTCGCCGTGCTGGATGCGGGCGGAACCTAGGCGCGGTCCGGAATCAGGTCAACCGCGCTGCGCGCACACGCAGCGCGGCGGCCCCACCGCGCCACGCCCGGGAAACGTTCGCCGGCCGTCAGGCCTCGAAGTCGATGAAATGATCGAACTTCCGCGCCGACTTGTCGCCGATGCTCGAATCGGCCGACGCCATCTCGGCGGCGTGGGTCGTGCGCGGCGCGGGCGGCAGTTCGAAGATCGCGGCGTTGCGCACCCGCTCGGTCGTCCCGTTGCCCGGTTCCGCCGGCTTGGGGCCCAGACTTGCAGGACCGCGGAACGTGCGATCCGGGATGAGTGTCGATAGCTGGCTTGTCGATCCGATATCCATTTGCATCGCTCCTTGCCCGAGAGGGGAACTCCGAAACCGGACCCGGCCCCTCCCCAGAGGCGTGCGATCCGATGCGCACATCATGGCCATGGGGGACGCACTGTCATCCGCGATCGCCGGTGATTTGCCTCAGAAACACCTGCAAACTCGCGAAAGGTTTAGAGATTCGACGGCACGGGGCTAAGTTCGGCGCGATGGCGCGCGATCTCTCCAGCCCAACCGCCTTGCCCGATCTCCCTGCGCTCGTCGCGGGCCGCAACTTCGCGACCTGGCGCACACCCGACGGCGTGTCCGACGCGCTCGCCATCGACGAGGCCGCGCGCCGGGCGCGCAGCTCGCCGCCGCTCCTGTGCCATGCGCCCGCGACCGCACGGCGCCTGGGCGTCGAGGGGCTCGACGGCTACGACG
>JAYPUG010000409.1:0-2286 GCA_038133965.1 Rhodospirillaceae bacterium
CAGCGCGCCGACGGCCGAGCTGTCGATGTGCCGCAGCGGGCCCATGTCGCGGTACACGAAATTCGCGATGAGGAACGCATAGACCGCGGCGACGGCGGCGGCCTCGGTCGGGGTGAATATCCCGCCGTAGATCCCGCCGAGGATGATGACGATCAGGAATAGGCCCCACGCGGCATCGCGCGCCGAATCGAACAGTTCCCGCCAGCCCGCACGCGGCTGGGCGGGCAGGCCACGCACCTTGGCGACCACGAAGATCGCGACCATCAGCATCAGCCCGGCGACGACGCCCGGGATCACGCCGGCGAGGAACATGCGGCCCACCGAGACATCGACGGCAGCGGCATAGACCACCATCACGATGGAGGGCGGGATCAGGATCCCGAGCGTGCCGGCGTTCGAGATGATGCCGGCCGCGAACTCCTTCGAGTATCCGACCTGGCGCATGCCGGCGATGACGATGGAGCCGACCGCGACGACCGTGGCGGGCGAGGAGCCCGACAGCGCGGCGAAGAGCATGCACGCGAACACGCCGGCGATGGCAAGCCCGCCGGGGAAATGTCCCACGGCGGCGATGGCGAAGCGGATGATCCGCTGGGCGACGCCCCCCGTGGACATGAAGGAGGACGCCAGTATGAAGAACGGGATCGCCAGCAGCGTGAAGTGCCCGGAGAAGGCGTTGAAGAGGTTCTGGGCGATCGAGGCGAGCGAGGCATCCGAATAGAGCAGCAGGAAGACAATAGACGACAGGCCGAGCCCGACCGCGATCGGCACACCGATCATCAGCAGAACGATCACCATGGCGAAGAGGAGGACGGCTTCCATGGTTCAGTCTACGTCCGGACGAACCTGTCCGTCTCCCGCGATCATGTCTTCGGCCTCGTGGCTGGCGATCACGAGCAGCTGCTTGCCGGTGACGACATCCCAGCCGGCCTGAAGAAAACGGAAGGTCAGCAATGCAACGCCGAGCGGCAATCCGAAGTAGGGAATGAAGCGCGGCATCTTCTCGTAGCGCTCGCCCTCGTTCAGCCATTCCGCCAGGAACTGCAGGAAGCCCGGCATCATGATGTCATCGACCTCGTACCAGGCGCGCTTCCCGACGAAAGGCTCCCAGTAGTTCCACGATCCGATCAGCAGCAGGACCGAGAAGGCGATACAGGCGAGAACCGCCAGGATGGCGAACACGCGCGCGATCGCCGGCGGAAAGGCGTTCAGCAGCAGATCGACGCCCAGGTGGGCCCGCGTCTTGACGCAGTAGGCGGCGCCGACGAGGACAAGCCAGGCGAACAGGAAGACGGTCGCTTCCAGCGCCCAGAGGATGTTGTCGTTGAAGACGTAGCGGGCGATGACGTTGGCGAAGGTGATGAGCGTCATCAGGCCGAGAATGACCGCGATGAACGTTTCCTCGATCTCGTTGACCCAGCGTCCGATGGCGCCGGGTGCGCGCGCCGCCATGCCACGTTCCCCCACAACCGGAAGTGCCGCCGGCCGGCATGAACCAGCCGGCGGCTCCGGAAAAATTGCCGGAGGGGTCAGGCCCTTCCGGCCGGCAGCACTAGCTGCTCTTGTTGTATGTCAGCGCGGACTCGATCGTGTCGAGGCCGATCTCGTCCTGGAACTTCTCCCAGACCGGCTTCATGGCGTCCACCCACTCCTGGCGCTGGGCCGGGGTGAGCTGGCGCACCGTGCCGCCGGCGTCGATGACGAGCTGCTTCGCGCGATCGTTCACCGCCGTCGCTTCCTTGTTGCGCGCCAGCGTAACCTCTTCGAGGATCGTGGCGAGCTGGTCGCGAACGTCGGCCGGCAGGCCCTCCCACCAGTCCGTCGAGGTCACGACAAGGTAGTCGATGATCCCGTGGTTGGTCTCGGTGACGCCGTCCTGCACTTCGAAGAACTTCCGGCCGTAGATGTTGGACCAGGTGTTCTCCTGCCCATCGACGACCTTGGTCTGCAGCGCGCCATAGACCTCGCTGAAGGCCATCTTCTGGGGGTTGGCGCCGAGTGCCTCGAACTGGGCAACGAGCACTTCGGAGGGCTGCACGCGGAACTTGAGGCCCGCGGCGTCAGCCGGCGACAGAAGCGGCTTGCTGGCCGACATCTGCTTCATGCCGTTGTGCCAGAACGCCAGGCCGAGAAGCCCCTTGCGCTCCATCGAGCGGAGCAGCTTCTGCCCGTCGTCGGAGTTCTGGTAGCGATCGACCGCATTGATGTCCTCGAAGACGAACGGCAGGTCGAACAGGCGGAACTTCTTGGTGAAGGTCTCGAACTTCGACAGCGACGGCGCGGCCA
>JAYPUG010000410.1:0-1340 GCA_038133965.1 Rhodospirillaceae bacterium
ACGCACGTGTTCTTCATGCCTGTGATCACGATCCGTGCGTTGATGGAGATGGAGGCGCTTGGTATCCGGCGCATCCAGACGCATGGCGAGAAAGCGGCTGCCTACATGGCGGACGGGTACGCACGTGTTGCTGGACGCGCAGGCGTGTGCATGGCCCAGTCTGTGGGGGCTGCAAACCTGGCGGCGGGATTGCAGGACCCGTTCCTCGCGGGCTCGCCCGTGGTCGCCGTTACGGGACGCCGGCCGCAGGCCCAGCAGCAACGGCACGCCTATCAGGAAGTGGACCACCGCGCGCCCTTTGCGGCCGTCACCAAGTACAGCAACACGGTCACCTCGGCAGACGAGTTGCCGCGCGCCTTGCGGCAGGCCTTTCGCGAAGCGGTCAGTGGACAGCCTGGTCCGGTCCATCTCGACCTCGACGGGCTGATCGGACAGTTCGTCGAGAACGACGAAATTTCGGAGCCTGTGGCGATTGAGACGCCGTTTACCCAAGTGCCGCCGTTCCGGCCCGCACCGGACGATGCGAGTCTCGCCGCCGTCGCACGTGAAATCGATGCAGCGGTCCGGCCGGTCGTGGTTGCGGGCGGTGGCGTGAAGCACAGTGGTGCGGGCGCCGAGCTCGTCGCCTTTGCCGAGCGCGCGTCGATTCCCGTCGCGACCTCCCTCAACGGCAAGGGGACGATCCCGGACGGCCACCCGCTCAATGTCGGTGTTGTCGGCGGCTATTCGCGCGCCTCGGCGAACCGCACGGTCTGCGAAGCCGATCTGGTGATTTTCATTGGCACGCGCACTGGCGGCATGACCACGGCCGACTGGCGGGTGCCCCCGGCAGGCACGCCGGTGGTGCAAATCGATCTGGACCCACGCGAGCTTGGGCGCAGCTATCCGGTGCGCGCCGCAGCCCAGGGGGATGCGAAGGCCGCGCTCGCGCGCCTTTCCGAGGTATGTGCGCCTCGGGCCGAACGCGCGGGTTGGTGCGAACGGACTGCCTCATATGTCGAGGATTGGCACGGGGGACTTGCGGAACTGATGGCATCGGATGCCGTACCCATCCGCACGGAACGCCTGTGCCGTGAGCTTACGGAACACCTTCCGTCGGATGCGATTCTCGTCTCAGACACCGGCCACGCCGGCATCTGGACCGGTGCGATGATCGACCTGAAACACCCGGAGCAGAACTACATCCGTTGTGCAGGTTCGCTCGGTTGGGGATTTCCTGCTGCGCTCGGTGCCAAATGCGCGGCGCCGGACCGCCCGGTCGTCTGTTTCTCTGGCGATGGCGGTATCTGGTATCACCTGATGGAGATGGAAACGGCCGTGCGCTGCGGGATCAACACGGT
>JAYPUG010000410.1:1426-2276 GCA_038133965.1 Rhodospirillaceae bacterium
CTCTGGGTGTTCCCGGAGTCGGACTTTGCAGCTATTGCCAGTGCCATGGGCGGCCTCGGCCTGACGGTGGAGAAGCCGAGCGAGTTTGCGGGAGCGCTCGCGCAGGCGCTCGAGGCCGGCCGCCCGGCGCTGATCGACGTGAAAACCGATATCGAGAGCATCACCCCGCCGACATGGCTCCCCTGATCGGAAGGCAACGCGAATGAACAGGATCGACCTCGACGGCCGCGTGGCCATCGTCACGGGCGGCGCACAGGGGATTGGGCGCGCGATTGCACAGCGCCTCGTCGAATCGGGTGCGACGGTCTGGATATGGGATCGCGATGGCGCGCTCGCGGAAACGACGGCGCGCGAGCTGGGCGCCGGCGCAACATCGATGGCAGTCGATGTGACGTCGCCCGACGAGTTGGCCGAGGCCGCCCGTGCGGTCGCGGACCAGGACGGCAAGATCGACATCCTCGTCAACAATGCCGGTATCTCGGGTGCCAATGCACCGGTCCACGAGTATCCGGTGGATGAATGGCGGGCGGTGATCGAGATCAACCTGAGCGGCACATTCTACTGCAGCCGCGCGGTCGTGCCGCACATGATCGCCGCTGGTTACGGGCGGATCGTCAACATCGCCTCGGTGGCGGGCAAGGAAGGCAATCCGAACGCTGCGGCCTACAGTTCGTCCAAGGCCGGGGTCATCGGGCTCACCAAGTCGCTGGGCAAGGAGCTTGCCGAACACGACATCGCGGTCAACTGCATTACGCCGGCCGCGGCGCGCACCGCGCTGTTCGACCAGATGACCGAAGAGCATGTGAACTACATGCTGTCGAAGATTCCGCGCGGGCGCTTCGTCGGCGTC
>JAYPUG010000411.1:0-2270 GCA_038133965.1 Rhodospirillaceae bacterium
TTCGCCCCAGGTTGTGAACCGGAAGATCTGGCCGAAGCTGTTGCCGGCCATGGCGGAGGCTCCTTCGGTGTTAGGCGTCGTCGGGCTTCAGGCCCGAGAGCAGGTCGGCAACCTCGGCCGCGGCATCAACCGCGACCATGCCGACCACGTTGTAGCCGCTATCGACGTGATGGACCTCGCCGGTCACGCCCGCGCCCATGTCGCTGAGCAGGTAGAGGCCCGCCCCGCCGACCTGGTCGATGGTGACGTTGCGCTTGAGCGGTG
Source organism: Rhodospirillaceae bacterium (assembly GCA_038133965.1). Classification (GTDB taxonomy): domain Bacteria; phylum Pseudomonadota; class Alphaproteobacteria; order UBA6615; family UBA6615; genus JAYPUG01. Next base: position 265 of record JAYPUG010000411.1, read on the forward strand.
CGTTCAGCTCGTTCCACTTGAGGATGTAGCGGAAATCGCCGATGCCGCTGGCCGCCAGCGTCTTGATCGGGCCGGCCGAGATGGCGTTCACGCGGATGTCGCGCCCGCCCAGATCGACGGCGAGGTAGCGCACGCTCGCCTCGAGCGCCGCCTTGGCCACGCCCATGACGTTGTAGTGCGGCATCACGCGCTCGGCGCCGTAGTAGGTGAGGGTCACCAGGCTGCCGCCTTCGTTCATCAGCGCCGCAGCGCGCCGGCAGACGTCGGTGAACGAGAAGCAAGAGATATCGAGCGAACGCAGGAAGTTCTCGCGGCTCGTGTTGACGTACTGGCCCTTGAGCTCGTCCTTGTCGGAATAGGCGATGGCGTGGACGACGAAGTCGAGCGATCCCCATTCCTTCTCGATGGCCGCGAAGACGGCATCCATGCTGGCCGCGTCGGTCACGTCGCAGGGCAGGACGAGCGTCGCACCGACGCTCTCGACAAGCGGACGCACGCGCTTCTCCAGCGCCTCGCCCTGGTAGGTGAAGGCCAGTTCGCCGCCGTGATCCGAGACCGCCTTGGCGATGCCCCAGGCGATCGAACGGTCGTTCGCGACCCCCATGACGAGGCCGCGCTTGCCGGCCATCAGTTGCGTTGCTTCGCTCATAAAACCTGTCGAACCCCCTCGAATCCCCGCAAACGGGGACCTTGCCCTGCTTTCGCGGCATCCTACACCAATGCCCAAGGGCGGCAAGGCGGGCGGGCGGGACGGTTTCGGGTGCCGTTTTTCCTTTGATATGATAGGGTTAGGTCAAATCGGCGAGACACATCATGGACGACGCGCGACTCACCCGGCTCAAGGACGAACTCCAGTTCGCGCGCACCGTCGTGCGCCGTTTCGCGCGCGACCGTGTCCTCGTCGCGGCCGCATCGCTCAGCTATACCTCGCTTCTCGCCATCGTGCCCCTGTTCGCCATCGCCTTCTCGGTGATGATGGCCTTCCCGGTCTTCGACGGGATGACCCAGAAACTCCTCAGCATCGTGCTGAGCTACACCGCGCCCCATATCGGCGGCGAACTGGAAGGCTATGTTGACCGGTTCGTGTCCAACACGAGCCAGCTCACCGCGCTGGGTGTGGTCTGGCTGGCGGTGACGGCAGTGATGCTGCTCTCGACGATCGAGAGCGCGTTCAACGCAATCTGGCGGATCGAGCGGTCGCGCCCGTTCGGGATGCGCCTGCTCGCCTACTGGACGACCCTGACCCTGGGGCCGTTGCTGCTGGGCGCGGGCCTTTCGCTCAGCACCGCCGTGTTCGCCATGACCATGTTCAACCCGCTGGGCATCGACCTGGGTTTCCTGCGCAGTTTCGGTCTGCGGCTGCTGCCCTTCTTCTTTGCGGCAGGCGGGTTCGCGATCCTCTATCTCGCGTTGCCCAACCGGCGCATCGCATTCCGGCACGCGATCTTCGGGGCGCTGGTGGCGAGCGTCCTCTTCGAGGCGCTGAAGGCGGGCTTCGGGGTCTATGTGAGAAACGCCGGGACCCTCGAAAGCGTTTATGGCTCGCTGGCCGCGCTGCCGGTGTTCCTGATCTGGATGTACCTGGCCTGGGCCGTGGTCCTGTTCGGTGCGGTTGTCGCGGCGAGCCGGCCGGAATGGCTGGCCTCGCGCCGGGCGGCCGATTTCGGACGGCTGACGCCCGCCCGCGTCCTGCTGCGCGCTCTCCAGGTGATCGGCGCACTTCTCGCGGCCGGCCGGGAGAACCGGCAGCTGGACGAAGAAGCGCTTCTCGACGTGACCGACGGCGACGGGGCGGCATTGAGTGCCGTGCTGACCCGCCTGGAGGAATCGGGTTTCGTTGCGCGAACCGATTCGGACGCGCCTGTGCTCGCGCGCGAACTGCACGGCGTGACGGTCGCCGACCTGTATGTGGCGCTGGGTTACGGCCCGGGCGAACCGTTCCGCGACGAGGACACCGACACGCGCTGGACCGAACCGCTCGCGGAACTGGTCGAGGCCTACAATGT
>JAYPUG010000412.1:0-2256 GCA_038133965.1 Rhodospirillaceae bacterium
CTCGACATCAGCCGAGACGGACTTTCCGTTCACCGTCATGGACACGGTGGGCATAACGCTCCTCCCTGCTTAGGGTTGCCCCCTGTAGGCGGTTTTGCGTGCCCGCACAGCGGCCACGCCCAACCTGTTGTTTACGAGAACCAAGTTTCTTCCGCCCCGCGCCTTGCGTCAAGGCGCGGAGCGTTGAAATCCGCCGATTTCGGACAATTGTGTCAGGCCGCGATGGCAATCACGACGAGAGCGACGATAATCGCCGCGCCAATCCAAGTGCCGGCGCCGATCTGGGCCATGGCCGAAGTGTTCGACGGGCCGGCGCCAGCAGGCGCTGCGGCGGGTGCCGGGGCTTCCGCCGCGGGTTCGGCCGCCGGTGCTGCATCGCCGCCTTCGGTGACGGCCTCGGCGAAGTTCTCGAAGAACTGGGAGGCCATCTTCTTGGCCGTGCCGTCGATCAGGCGTGCGCCGAGCTGGGCGAGTTTGCCGCCCACCTGCGCATCCACCTCGTACTTGAGCAGCGTTGCGCCGCCATCGTCCTCGAGGCGGACATTGGCGCCGCCCTTGGCGAAGCCGGCCGCGCCACCCTTGCCCTCGCCGGAAATTCGGTAACCTTTGGGGGCATCGATATCGGTCAGCTGGACCGCGCCCGAGAACTTGGCCTTCACGGGGCCGACCTTGGCCGTAACCTGGGCTTCGAACGACGTGTCCGACGTCTGCTCGATCTCATCGCAGCCCGGGATCGACTGCTTCAGGATTTCGGGATCGTTGAGCGCCGCCCATACCTTTTCGCGCGGGGCCTCGATCCTGTATTCGCCGCTCATTTCCATCGTGCGTGTCCTTCGACGCTTGGGCTGTATTCGCGAGGAAAATAGTCGCCGCCGGGTGGCGCGACAAGCGGCCAGCGGTACGCAATCGGTTTAACGGTTGCGCGCGACGGCATTCAGACAGACCGCGCCCGCAATCGAACCGGCCCCGGTGACCGCAAATGCCACGAACCATGCCGTGTTGGATGCCTGGCCGCCGCTGTGGTCGAGGGCGAGGCCGACCGCAAGTGGCGCCAGCAGTGCCGCGGAAAACCCGATCAGCGCATGCACGGCCAGTGTCGTTCCCCGGTATCCGGTTGCTGCGACCTGGACGGCGCCGGCAGTGAGCGAGCCGGAATCGACCATGACGAGGCCGCTGTAGATCACGAACAGGGCGACAATGACGGGGAAGGGAAGGCCGGGGCTCAGGCCCATCGCCAACGCGGCGATGAACGAAGCGATCATGGCGAGCGTGACGACGCGCCGCCGCCCGTAGCGCTCGCACAACTCATTGCCAAGCAGGCTTGCACCCACCGCCAGCAGGTTCGCGACCGCAGCGATGAGTGCGGCATCCTCCGTTGCCGTGCCGCGGTCCTTTTCGCTGACAAAGACCAGCATAGCCCAGGACATAGGCCATGGCGCGCCGGTTTCGCAGAACGGGCCGGAAATCGAAGGCCGCCGTCGGTTGCCGCTCACCGGGCAATGGCGGGCGCGGTTTCAGAAGGAGTATCGCAATCACGGCCGCGGCGACCGGACCGAACGCCGCCACACCGAATGCCACGAGCCAGCCGAACTGGGCTCCGATCACGCCGTTGAGCGCGAACGACGCGGCGGCTCCGACAGAGAAGCCGGCGGTGTAGGTGGCGACACCGCGCGACGGCACCGGTTGGGGCAGGCGGTCGGTCAGCACCTTCAGGCCGGTCATGTAGGTCCCGCCGACGCCGGCTCCCTGGACGGCGTTCCATAAAAGTCCGGACCAGAACCCGTCGGCCAGCAGTGCAAACCCGGCCAGCCCGGCCGCGGATACGAACAGGCTCGAAATGTAGATCCGGCGCGAATCGATTCGGTCCGTCCACGGCACGATCGCGGCGACAGCCGCCACATAGCCCGCGAAATAGATTCCGCCGATCCAGCCGGCCTGCGTGTTCGAGAGGTCCCACGCAGACTGCAGCGGGAGCAAAAGCGCCGGATAAGCCGCGAATCCGGTCATGCTCGCGACGTGCGCGACGAACATGGTGGCGACGGTTGCGGCTGGTGACATGGGCGCGAGGTTACATGCTTGGAACTGCCGAAAAATGCCGAAATCTGGATGGCCGGTCGCCCCGGCGGTCACCTGGACGCGTACCGCGGGTCAGCCGGGGTTCCGGTTGTCGTCGATCCCGGACTGGAGGCGGTTCCGTGGCGTGCCGGCCAGCCTTCGTCCGTCGGCGTCGTACTTGCCTTCGAGTTCGTCAATGCG
>JAYPUG010000413.1:0-2243 GCA_038133965.1 Rhodospirillaceae bacterium
GAGCATCCGTTCGTGATAGGGCGTGCCCGCCGCGCGTGACACTGCGCGCCCGGTACGCGGACTGACATAGGCGAGGTCGTCGCTCGTCCCGCTCGCCGCGCATTTCTCGAGATCGAGCCCGAAACCGAGTTCGCGCAGCAGGCCCAGTTCCCAGTGGATATAGACGGCGGGCCAGATATCGGGCGCTCCGTCGGCCAGCGCGTCGAACAGCGCACCGGTGGCCTCGAACAGGCCGGGATGGGGCTCGCGCTCGGGGATCACCGTCTCGACCACCGCGCACGCCGCCGACAGGGCGGCAAGGCGCGCCGGATCGTCCATGAACTGCGCCGCGTAGTGCCGGGTCGCCTCGACGGTATAGCGCCCGAGATGTTCCGAAAGCCGCGCACGCCAGACGGCAGACACCAGGTTCCCCGGCTCGACCGTTCCGCGCTTCGAACGCGATGCCCCGCCGTGAACGAGACCGGCATGCCGGCCGTGGGCACGCGTCAGCAACTGGACGACCGCCGCCCCTTCACCATGGGGACGGGCAGCCAGGACGAAGCCTTCGTCACGCCATTCCATGTTCTCGCGGCCGTGCCCGCCTATGCATCGAAGCGCAGTCCCCACTCGCGGAAATGTCCCGGATCGTCGGCCCACTTCTCGCGCACCTTCACACGCACGAACAGGTGGACGGGGCATTCGAGCAGTTCTGTCAGTTCGGCCTGCGCATCCGCCCGTATGCGCTTGATCATCGACCCACCCTTGCCGAGCACGATCCCCTTCTGGGAATCCCGCGCAACGGTGATGACCTGCTCGATCCGCACGCTGCCGTCATGAAAATTTTCCCAGTTCTCGGTATCGACGGCGAGTGCGTAGGGAAGTTCCTGGTGCAGCTTGAGATACGCTTTCTCGCGCGTGACCTCGGCCGCGAGCAGGCGCTGCGGCAGGTCCGAAATCTCGTCCTCGGGAAACAGCCATGGCCCCGCCGGCATGTGCTTGCGGACATAGGCCTCGAGATCGGCGACACCGCTGCCCTTCAACGCAGAGATCATGAAGGTCGCATCGAAGTCCATTCGCGCGTTCAGATCCTCGGCAAGCGTCAGCAGGCTGTCGCGGCGCACGGAATCGACCTTGTTCAGGACAAGTGCCGCGCGCGCGCGCCGTTCCGCGAGCCCCGACACGATGCGCTCGACGTCACGATCGATCCCCCGCTTGGCGTCGACCAGGACGAAAATCACGTCGGCATCCGCCGCACCGCTCCAGGCCGCATCGACCATCGCCCGGTCCAGCCGGCGCTTCGGTGCGAAGATACCGGGCGTGTCGGTGTAAACGATCTGGGTGTCGTCGTGGATCGCGATGCCGCGCACGCGCGTGCGCGTCGTCTGCACCTTGGGCGTGACGATCGAGACCTTCGCCCCGACCAGCCGGTTGACCAGGGTCGACTTCCCCGCGTTCGGCGCACCCAGGACCGACACGATCCCGCAACGTGTCGTTGCATCATCCATCGCTGTCGACCCCGAGCATGCCGAGCATTATAGCGGCCGCCTCGCGCTCGGCCGCACGCTTGTTCGTGCCGCTCGCCCTGACCGGCTCGGCGCCCTCGACACGGACCTCCACGGTGAACACCGGCGCATGGTCGGGGCCCGAGCGGCCGACCTCGTCGTAAACAGGAAGTCCCAGCGCGCGCGCCTGGACCCACTCCTGCAGTGCCGTCTTGGGATCGCGCGGCGGGTTCGGATCCCCCGCGACGAGTTCCTCCCAATGCTTGCGTATGAACGCCTCGGCCACCGCGATGCCGCCGTCCAGGAACATCGCCGCAATGAGCGCCTCCACGACATCCGCGACAATGCTGTCGTTGACCACGCCCGGGCCAGCGCGCACATGATCGGCCACGCCCAGCCCGTTCCCCACCCCGGCCAGGGTGTCGGCACGCACAAGTGCCGCGAACCGCCGGCCGATCGCACCCTCGGGCTCGTCGGGGAACCGTTCGAGAAGCATCTGGGCGACGACGAGCCCCAGAACCCGGTCGCCGAGGAACTCGAGCCGCTCGTAGGAATTCCCGGGGTCCATGCTCGAATGGGTCAGGGCATGTTCGAGCAGCGTGAGGTCGGCAAACCGGTGGCCCAGCGCACCCTCGACCTTGTCCAGGCTGGCAGCCCGCACCATCACTCGACGGAATCGAATATCCGGTTGAACCGGGTGGCCTGGATCCAGCGCCAGGGCTTCAGCCAGCCCGCCGATCCGTCCGTTGAATAGAACTGGAT
>JAYPUG010000414.1:0-2227 GCA_038133965.1 Rhodospirillaceae bacterium
ACGCCGTGCGCTGCGTGCCGCCCCAGAACAAGCCCGTCGGCGCCGAGATCAAGGCCTGCCGGCCGTTCCTCGCCGACGAGATCGCCGCGATGGCAAACCTGAAGGCGGTCGTGGCACTCGGCGTGGTCTCTCACAACGCAATTCTGGCCGCCCTCGGCTACAGGCAATCGGCATTCAAGTTCGCACACGGTGCGGCGCACCCGATCGAGACGGACGGGCGGCCTCTCCTCCTGGCCGACAGCTATCACTGCTCGCGCTACAACACAAATACCGGCCGCCTCACACCCGCCATGTTCGAGGATGTCTTCGCGGCTGTGCGCCGCCACCTGGACCCGGCCTGACGAATTCTAGATGTAGTATTCCGCGGGCGGCGCGAAGCCGTTGAAACCCGTCGAGGCGTAGCTGGACGTATAGGCTCCGGCATTGTGCAGGATCACCAGGTCGCCTGCCACCAGGTCAGCGGGCAGATCGCACATCGCGGCCTCGTACATCACGTCGTGGCTGTCGCAGGTGGGCCCGGCGACGACGGCGGGAACCGGCGCACCGCTGCATCCCTCGACCGTAAGATCGTACTGGATTGCCTCGCCTTCGGATTCCGCCAGTCCGCCATAGCGGCCGATGTCCAGATAGACCCAGCGCTGGCTGCCGCCATAGGAGCGGTCCGTGACGAGAAGAACCTCGCTGCGTATCACCCCCGCGTTCGCGACCAGCGCGCGGCCCGGCTCCATGATGACGCGCGGGAACCGGTCGCCGAACCGGTCGCGGAACGTCTCCTCGATGGCGTCGAAGATCTGCGCGGGCTCGGGAATGTCGTCGCCGCGGTAGGGCACCGGGAAGCCCCCGCCGATGTTGACGAGGTCGAGCGCGAGGCCGGACCGTGCGGCCCGCTCAAACAGGTTTGCGCACCAGTTGACGCCTTCGCACCAGCGCGCCGGTTCCGTCTGCTGGCTGCCCGCATGGAACGACAGACCTACGGGCTCGAGCCCGGCGTCGCGCGCGCGCTCCAGAAGCGGCACGGCCTCGTCGGGTGCGCAGCCGAATTTCCGTGTCAAAGGCCAACGCGCACCGTCATTCGCGACGACAATGCGGCAGAACACTTTCGCACCCGGTGCAGCGGCGGCCAGCTTCTCGATCTCGCCCGAACTGTCGAAGGCAAACAGGTCCACACCATTCGCAACCGCGCGCGCGATGTCCGACTGCTTCTTGACGGAATTGCCGTAGGAAATCGCGCCCGGCGCCACGCCGGCCGCGAGGCACATCTCGATTTCACCCGGGCTTGCGGCATCGAAGGACGCGCCCGCGCGATGGAGGGTCTCCAGAATGGGCGGCGCGGGGTTGGCCTTCACCGCGTAGAATATCTCGGCCCAGGGTGCCGCGGCCGCGATCAGCGCGTGATTGGCCGCGACGGTTTCCAGATCGACGACCAGGCACGGTGTCTGCGGGCGCTCTCGCGAAAGAAAGCTCTCGATCTTCGGGTTCATTCCACTGTCCAGACGCGGCGACCGTGCGGCGCGGCGTTATAGTCGATTATCGTCGCAAACAAAGCGAAATTTGCCCGCAATTGCCGACGATAGCCGTGCGGGTCCGATTGCCCTGAATCGCCGGGCTGTGATACCGGGCGGTTTCACAACGGTTTGCGGATATCTCCAGTGGCGGAACGAAAGCCGATCTGGGTCCTGAACGGGCCGAACCTCAACCTGCTCGGCGAGCGCGAGCCCGGCATCTACGGGGGCGAATCCCTCGCCGATATCGAGGCGCGAAGCCGCGAGGCGGCTGCGACGGCCGGTTTCGAACTGGAGTTCCGTCAGACCAATCACGAAGGCGAACTCGTTGCCTGGATCCAGGAGGCGCGCGTGGCGGCCTCGGGCCTGGCGATCAACGCCGGTGCCTACACCCACACCTCGGTCGCCGTTCATGACGCGCTCCGCCTTCTCGACATCCCGATCGTCGAGGTGCACCTGTCGAACATCTTCGCGCGCGAGGAGTTCCGCCATAAGTCCTACATCAGCGCCGCCGCAACGGGTGTCGTCTGTGGCTTTGGCGGCCACAGCTACATTCTCGGCATCACGGCGCTTGCCGCCCGCATGGATCTCTAGGACATGAGCGACCCGTTCGATATCGATGCGGACCTGGTCCGCAAGCTTGCCGATCTGCTGAACGAAACCGGACTCGCCGAGATCGAGTTCGAGGACGGCGGCAAGCGCGTGCGGGTCGCGCGCCCCGGCGC
>JAYPUG010000415.1:0-2218 GCA_038133965.1 Rhodospirillaceae bacterium
CATCCCCAACGGTCACACGCTGGGCTATGACGTGGTGTGCAACCGCTCCAAGGTGGCGGCATATCGCGCGCCGGGCGCGCCCATCGGCGCTTTCGGGATCGAGTGCGTGCTGGACGAGATCGCCGAAGCGATCGAGATGGACCCGCTGGAGCTGCGCCGCCGGAACGCGGCCAAGGAAGGCACCGTCGCGGTCCACGGCCCGACCTACCCGGTCATGGGCTACCTCGAATCGGTCGAGGCGGCGCTCGCCCACGACCACTACAAGGCCCCGCTGGACAAGACGAAGTTCCAGGGGCGTGGTGTCGCCAGCGGCTTCTGGTTCAACGCGGGCGGCGAATCCTCCGCCCAGGTGAACATCACCGAGGACGGCAACGTTGTCGTCACCACCGGCCACCCGGACATCGGCGGCAGCCGTGCCGGCATCGCCAACATCTGCGCCGAGCTTCTGGGCATCGACTACCGGCGCGTCTCGGTGCTGATCGGCGACACGGCGACGGTCGGCTTCTCGAACCTGACAGGCGGCAGCCGCGTGCTGTTCGCCTCGTCCATGGTCGTGACCGAAAGCACCAACAAGGTGATCCGCACGCTCTGCGATCTCGCCGCAAAGACCTGGGACATCGATCCCGACGCGGTGACGTGGCAGGACGGCGCTGCCCACCCGGCCGGCGCCAACGCGGGCGAGTTCGAGCCGCTGACGCTGGAAGAGCTCGCCGCGCGGGCGAACGAAACCGGCGGCCCCATCGGCGCGGGCACCCAGCTCAACACCGCGGGCGCGGAGGGCGGCTTCGGCACCCACATCTGCGACGTCGAGGTGGACACCGAGCTCGGCATCGTGCGGGTGCTCCGCTACACGGTCCTGATGGATGTGGGCCGGGCGGTCCACCCGGCCTATGTCGAGGGCCAGATGCAGGGCGGCGCAGTGCAGGCCATCGGCTGGGCGCTGAACGAGGAGTATGTGTACGACAAGGACGGCCGCGTCGATAACGCGAGCTTCCTCGACTACCGGATGCCCGTCGCGTCCGACCTTCCGATGATCGACACCCACATCATCGAGGTGCCGAACCCCAAGCATCCGCAGGGCGTGCGGGGCGTGGGCGAGGTGCCGCTGGTGCCCGGCCTGTCGGCCGTGCGCAACGCGGTCTATGACGCCATCGGCATCCGCTTCAACGACCTGCCGCTGTCGCCGCCGCGCGTGCTGGCGGCGCTGGAGGCGATGAAGCAAGCGGCGGAGTAGCACCGCAATCCGGACAAACCGGACGACCTAAAAAGCAAGCGGCCCCGGAGAGCGATCTCCGGGGCCGTTTCGATTCGGACGGATGCCGGCGGCCTAGATCACCAGCGACAGGCCGAAGAACACGACCGCCGCGAGGATCGCCGTCGAGGGCACGGTAATCACCCACGCCGCGACGATGGTGAGGAAGTGCGAGCGGCGCACCAGCTTCCTGTGCTGCAGCACCTCGGCCGGCGGCGGAGTGGCATCCTCGTCCGCGCCGCCATTGCGCGCATGGGACATCATCTCGCGGCGGCGCTTCGAACGCTTGGTATAGAACTCGCGGAAGAAGCCCACGCCGAACACCGCGCCGACGGCGATGTGGGTGGAGCTGACCGGCAGGCCCAGCCACGAGGCGATGATCACCGTGATCGCCGCCGACAACGCCACGCAGTAGGCGCGCATCGGGTTCATCTTGGTGATCTGGTCGCCGACCATGCGCACGAGCTTGGGTCCGTAGAGGAACAGGCCGAGCGAGATGCCGAAGGCGCCGATCGTCATGATCCAGACCGGCACCTCGACCTTGCCCGCGATGTCGCCGAACTCGGCGGCGCGCAGGATCGCGGCCAGCGGGCCGATGGCGTTGGCCACGTCGTTCGCGCCGTGGGCGAAGGAGAGCAGCGCCGCGGAACAGATGAGCGGAATGCGGAAGAGTTTGCGCAGCGACTGGTTGCGATTCTCCATCCCTTCGGACTGGCGGCGGATCAGAGGATGGACAATCGCCCACGACGCCGCGAAGACGGCGAGCGAGACGATGATCACCGTCGTGGTGTCCGGCCTCCAGATGCGCTTGAAGCCCTTGATCATCAGGTAGCAGGCGAAGGCGCCCGCCATGATCGCCACCAGCATCGGCACCCAGCGCCGTGCCGCCGCGATCTTGTCCGGCCGGTAGATCAGGTTCACCTTGATGAAGGCGAGGAAACCGGCAGCGATCACGCCGCCCAGCAC
>JAYPUG010000416.1:0-2212 GCA_038133965.1 Rhodospirillaceae bacterium
CGCGGTCGGTGCGGCGATCCGGTTGGATTCCAGGCAGACAGAAGTTCTGCGAATCCTGCCGCGCCTCAACGAGGACGTGAACGAGGAATGGCTGGGCGACAAGTCCCGCTACGCCTGTGATGCACTGGCGCGCCAGCGGCTCGACCGCCCCTATGTGCGTGAGGGGGGCAAGCTGCGTGAGGCGTCGTGGGACGAAGCCTTCGCCGCCATCGCGGGCAAGCTGAAGGGGCTTTCGGGAGAAAAGATCGCGGCGATCGCCGGCGATCTGTGCGACGCGGAATCGATGCTGGCCCTGAAGCAGCTCTTGGGCGCGCTCGGTTCGACCAATCTCGACTGCCGCCAGGACGGCGCGAAGCTGCCGGTGGACAACCGTTCCGGCTATGTCATGAACACAGGGATCGCGGCGCTCGAGGAGGCCGACGCGGTGCTTCTGGTTGGCGCCAATCCGCGCTGGGAAGCGCCGCTGGTCAACACGCGGCTGCGCAAGGCCTGGCTGCACGGAGGTGCGAAGATCGCCGTCGTCGGCCCTCAGACCGACCTGACGTATCCTGCCGAATTCCTGGGAGCCGGCGCGGACACGCTGCGCGAAATCGCCGACGGCAACCATCCCTTCGCGCAGGTCCTCAAGGATGCCGAGCGTCCTGTCGTGATCGTTGGTATGGGCGCGGTGGCGCGCGCGGACGGCGAGGCGGTGTTGGCAACGGCGGCGCGGCTGGCCGGGTCCTGCAACGTGGTCCGCGAGGACTGGAACGGCTTCAACGTGCTGCACACGGCGGCCGCGCGGGTCGGTGGCCTCGACCTCGGCTTCGTGCCGGGCACGGGCGGGCGCGACCTCGAGGGTATCCTCGAGGGCGCGGAGAGCGGCGCAATCGAAGCGGTGTACCTGCTGGGTGCGGACGAGATCGACATGTCCCGTCTCGGCAAGGCCTTCGTAATCTATCAGGGTCACCACGGGGATGCGGGTGCGCATCGCGCCGACGTCATCCTGCCGGGCGCGGCCTACACCGAGAAGAGCGGCACCTACGTCAACACGGAAGGGCGAGTGCAGCTTGCCCGCCAGGCCGTCCAGCCGCCGGGGGATGCCCGCGAGGACTGGGCGATCGTCCGAGCGCTGTCCGATGTCCTCGGTGGCGGGCTCGACTACGTCACCCTGGGTGACGTGCGTGCGGCACTGGTTTCCGCAAACCCCGTCTTCGACCGGGTGGACGAGGTGGTGGCTGCCGACTGGCGGGCACCGGGCGGTGCGGCAGAGATGGATGCCGCTCCCTTCGAGAGCCCGATCGCGAACTACTACATGACCGACCCGATCAGCCGGGCCTCCGAGACCATGGCCGAGTGTACGCGCGAGTTCGCCGCGAACGGCGAAAGGACCGGTACCGATGGTTGAGTTCTGGTGGTCCTATGCCTGGCCGACGATCTGGATCGTCATCCAGATTCTTTTCATCGTCGTCCCGCTGCTGATCGTCGTGGCCTATCTGACCTATGCCGAGCGCAAGGTGATCGGCCTGATGCAGCTGCGCATGGGCCCCAACGTGGTCGGGCCGTTCGGCCTGTTCCAGCCCTTCGCCGACGCGCTCAAGCTGATGACGAAGGAGCTGATCATCCCGACTGGCGCGAACCGAGTGGTCTTCCTGCTCGCGCCGATGCTGACCTTCGTGCTGGCGATTGTCGGCTGGGCGGTGATCCCGGTGGCCGAGGGCTGGGTGCTGTCCGACATCAATGTCGGCATCCTCTACCTGTTCGCGATCAGCTCGCTCGGCGTCTACGGCATCATCATGGCCGGCTGGGCGTCGAACTCGAAATACCCGTTCCTGGGCGCGCTGCGCTCGGCGGCGCAGATGGTGTCCTACGAGGTCTCGATCGGCTTCGTGATCATCTCGGTGCTGCTGGCTGTGGGCTCGCTCAACCTGTCCGACATCGTGCTGGCGCAGGAGGGCCTCTGGTTCTTCATCCCGCTGCTGCCGATGTTCATCATCTTCGTGATCTCGGCCCTGGCCGAGACCAACCGCGCGCCGTTCGATCTGCCCGAGGCCGAGGCCGAACTGGTGACGGGCTACAACGTCGAATATTCGGCGATGGCCTTCGCGCTGTTCTTCCTCGGCGAATACGCGAACATGGTGCTGATGAGCGGGATGACCGTCATCCTGTTCCTCGGCGGCTGGCTGCCGCCCGTCGACAGCGCGCCCTTCAACTGGCTGCCTGGCATCGTCTG
>JAYPUG010000417.1:0-2208 GCA_038133965.1 Rhodospirillaceae bacterium
ACCCCGTACTGGATCCTGCTGCTCGCGCTGATCATCCTTCTCTATATCTTCCCCGAGATCGTGACGATCCTGCCCGAGCTGGTGTTCAAGTAACCTCGCGGAACATCCAGCGATGCGAAAAGCCGCCGGTCACCCGGCGGCTTTTTGCTTTCCCGCAAGACCGCCTCCCGGATCAGCGCCCGGCCAGGTCGTGCGCCGGGCCCGACAAATCTCCGGGCACATCGCCGGGCGGTGTACGGCCTGCGATCTCGATGATCAGCTTCTTCCTGATCGCCGCGGGAAACGCCTCGATGCCCTCGGCCGGCACCATGAAGGCGCCAGGTCCACCGACCACGCGTTCCTGGTAGTAGCGATCCAGGCCGGGGTTCAGTTCACGCCCCGCCTCGTCGTAATGCAGCATGGGCAACGCGTTGATGATGATGCCGCTGGACAGAACCTCCGCGCGCGAGAAGATCAGCGGCCTGCCCGAATGGTTGCGCCCGTCGCCGGAGATGTCGATGACGCGGCGCGTGCCCTCGAAGCCGTTGTTCGCGAACAGGCCGGCGGAATAGTCGAGTGCGCCGCTGATCGACGTGCTCGCGCCACTCATGCGCGGTGCGCCCTGGAGCGCGCGCGCGAACGCCAGCGCGCTTTCGCGCCCGTCTATGAGCGTCCAGTCGACGATGGTACGCTGCCCGCCCGCCCATTCGACATAGACGACGGCGATCCGGCCGAGGAAGCCGCCCTCGATCTCGGCGATCACGGCGGGGTCGGTCAGCGCCGCGATGTAGCCCTGGCGCTGCAGCGATGCCTCGTCGGGATCGATGCTCGCCGAGACATCCGCCGCGAGCACCAGCTCGAGATCGACCGGCACGTCCTGCGCGCCGGCGGGCGACGCCGCGGCGAAGACGCCGAGCGCGAGAGCAGCCAGCAGGAAACGGGGGGCGGAGAGGCGCATCATCGTTTCATCCCGCACGGATGATAGCGCATGCCCGCACTTTCGACCGAACGGCCGGACACATGCCTTCAGCCGACGTGGAGGACGATGTCCGAGCCGCTGCAGTAGCTGTCGGGCTGGCCGATGACGCCATACTCCACGTCGATTACCAGCCGGTCCCCATCGACGCGACCGTCGATCCATTGGAAGACCTGGACGCCGGTCTCGAGCTTCTTGAGGGGCAATCGGCCGCCGAAGCGTCCGTCCTCGGCCACGGGCCAGTCGAAGTTGACCCCCTCGCCCGCCATACCGCTGATCCGGCCGTCCTGGAGGCGGCCGAGAAACAGGCCCTCGAAGACGAAGCTACAGCCGCGCGGGCCGACCCAGCCGCTGAACGGACGCAGGGGACGTTCGGCCGGCGTCGCGTCGGGGGACGCGCGCGCCGGATCGACCTGCATCCTGGGCAGGGGCATGATCTTGCGCTCTTCGCCCATGCCCTCGACCGGTCCGATCAGGCTCTGCGAAGCACCCGGGTCCTCGGCGTTCGCCGCCGGTCCCGCCAGCACGGCGAGCAGGGCGGCAAGAACCGCAACCCGATATGCGAATCCGTGACTTGCCATGACGCCTTCGATACCCGCTCCCGAATTCCGAAATCCCGGGGAAAGGCCGCAGCGAAACGCGGCGTCTCAGTCTAGTCGTGACGCCCGTTTCCGGCCAGACGGGTGTCTCCCGCCGGAGCCACGACCGACATGGGCCAGCGCGTGGCGCACGACCTTGCGCGTGAGTGTCGGCAGCGCATGGTCGCCGAACGCCTCCGCCGCAATCCACAGCCCGTCGGTGCGCTGGCGCCCGTCCACAGCCGCAGCCTTGACCTTCAGCTCCAGGCGCAGATGGGTGAAACCGTGCTCGACCACGCCCGGCAACTCGACCCAGTCGGCATCGAACGGCGGCGCATCGACGAAATCGGCTGTCTCGGCCCAGGGGCTCGACGGCACCTCCATCATGCCGCCCAGAAGCCCGTCCTCGGGCCGGCGGCGCAGCAGCACCCGCCCGTCGCGGCGCACCGCCCAATAGGCAACCGCACGCCGTACGGGACGCGGCGCCCTGGGTGTCCGGCGCGGCAGATCCTCCGCGATGCCGCGCGCATGTGCCGTGCAGGCCGTGCGCCAGGGACACACGCCGCACTTCGGCGCGCGCGGGGTGCATACCGTCGCACCGAGATCCATCACGGCCTGGGCGTAGTCGCCCGCGCGCGACGGCGGCGTCAGGCCGCGCGCAAGCCCGCGCAGCTT
>JAYPUG010000418.1:0-263 GCA_038133965.1 Rhodospirillaceae bacterium
CGCAGTCATGCCCGCCTCCCCTGTCGATCATGAAAGCCTAACACCGCCGGAGACCGGCGACCAACCAGTGCCCCCGCGGCGTTTCGATTGACGCCGGGCGTCCTGCCTGCGTTCAATTGAACCAACCGGGAGGAAACCGCCATGTACATCGATCCGCAGATCAAGAGCTTCATCGACGATCTCGTCGCGCTCGACATGCCCCACCCCGTCGATCTCGGGCTCGAGGTGGCCCGCGACGGCTTCAGCCAGATGTGGCAACAGGT
>JAYPUG010000418.1:273-2192 GCA_038133965.1 Rhodospirillaceae bacterium
ATACGCCGGCCGGAGAAGGCCCCTTCCCCGTTCTGGCCTACTTCCATGGCGGCGGATGCTGCCTCATGGCCCCCGAGGACTATGACGGCACCAGCACGGCGCTGGCCGAAGATGTGGGCTGTATCGTCGTCGCTCCGGCCTACCGCCGGGCACCCGAGAACCCCTTTCCCGCGCCGCTTGAGGACTGTTTCGCCACCTATCGCTGGCTGCGCAACAACGCGGGCGAGATCGGCGGCGATGCATCACGCGTCGCCATCGCGGGCGATAGCGGCGGCGGTTACCTTGCCTCCGCGGTCGCACAGGAGGCGAAACGCGAGGGCGCGGTGCAGCCGGTGCTCCAGGTGCTGATCTATCCGATGACCGACATGGGCGGCCTGCCGCCGAGCCGGATCGAGGAAACGATGTTCCTCGACGACCGGACCCTGCAATGGGTGATCGGAATGCATGTGGGCGAGAACCGCCTCGACCCGCGTGCCTCGCCGATCCTCGAACCGGACGTGTCCGGGCTCGCCCCTGCCATCGTCATCGCCGCGCAGATCGACCCGCTGCGCGACGAGGGCAAGGCCTATGCCTCCAAGCTTCGCAATGCCGGCGTGCCCGTGCAGTACCACCTGTATGAAGGCGTGGTGCACGGCTTCTTCAGCATGGGTGGCTTCTGCGACCAGGGAAACGCAGCCGTCGCGCAGGTTACGGACGCGTTGAGGAACGCCTTCGCCGGCAATTAGCCGGGATCGCGGTCAGGCCGCGCGAGAGGCCTTCTTGCGCTCGTGTTCCTTGAGATGCTTCTTGCGGATGCGGATCGAGTCCGGCGTCACCTCGACCAATTCGTCGTCGTCGATGAACTCGAGCGCGTATTCCAGCGTCACGCGGACGGGCGGCGTCAGCAACAGGTTCTCGTCCGACCCGGCGGCGCGGAAGTTGGTCAGCTGCTTGGCCTTCAGCGGATTGACGATGATGTCGTTCGCCCGGCTGTGGATTCCGATGACCATGCCCTCATAGACCTGTGCGCCGTGGCCGATCATCAGCTGGCCGCGCTCCTGCAGGTTGAACAGCGCATAGGCCCGCGCCATGCCCGTATCCGTCGAGACCAGCACACCGCGCGCACGCTGCGCCAGCTCGCCTTCCACGCGCGGACCGTAGTGATCGAAGGCGTGATACATCAGCCCGGAGCCCGACGTCTGGGTCAGGAAGATCGAGCGAATCCCGATCAGCCCGCGCGTCGGCACCAGATAGTCGAGACGCACCCGGCCGTTTCCGTCGGGTGACATGTCCTTCATCTCGGCCTTGCGCGTGCCGAGCAGCTCCATCACCGCGCCCTGGTGTTCCTCCTCGACATCGACGGTCAGGGTCTCCCACGGCTCATGCACGACCCCGTCGATGACCCGGGTGATCACCTCGGGGCGCGAAATGGCCAGCTCATAGCCCTCGCGGCGCATGTTCTCGATCAGGATCGACAGGTGCAGTTCGCCGCGCCCCGACACCTTGAAGCGGTCGGCGGAATCCGTGTCTTCGACCCGCAGCGCGACGTTGTGCAGGAGCTCCTCCTGCAGCCGGTCACGGATGTTCCGGCTGGTGACGTACTTCCCCTCCTTGCCCGCGAACGGGGAGTCGTTCACCTGGAAGGTCATGGAGATGGTCGGCTGATCGACGGTCAGTGGCGGCAGCGCCTCGACCGACGCCGGGTCGCATAGCGTGTCGGAGATATGCAGCTCGTCGAGTCCGGAGAAGGCAATGATATCGCCCGCTGCCGCGCTCTCCCGCTCGACCCGTTCAAGCCCGCGAAATCCCAGAATCTGCTGCATGCGGCCTTGCCGGCGCACGCCGTCGGCACCCACCACCGTCACGGGTGCGTTTCGCATGACGCGGCCCCGCTGGATCCGGCCGATCCCGATTACACCGACATAGGAGGAGTAGTCGAG
>JAYPUG010000419.1:0-2183 GCA_038133965.1 Rhodospirillaceae bacterium
GACCCAGGAAGAGTTCTTCCACACCTTCAATGCGCTGGTGGACCAGAACCGCCAGATCATCGTGTCGGCGGACAAGTCTCCGTCGGACCTCGAAGGCATGGAAGAGCGCCTGAAATCCAGGCTCGGATGCGGTCTCGTCGCTGATATCCATCCCACTGACTACGAGCTGCGACTGGGTATCCTGCAGGCCAAGGGCGAACAGATCGGGGCGGAAATCCCTGACAAGGTGCTGGAATTCCTGGCCCACAAGATCACGTCGAACGTGCGCGAGCTCGAGGGTGCGCTCAACCGCATCGTTGCGCATGCGACCCTTGTCGGGCGCCCGGTGACGCTCGAGACGACCCAGGACGTACTGCACGACCTGCTGCGCGCCAACGACCGGCGGGTGACGATCGAGGAAATCCAGAAGCAGGTCGCCGAGCATTTCAACATCCGTCTGGCCGACATGCACTCCGCGCGCCGCGCGCGTGCCGTGGCGCGGCCGCGCCAGGTGGCCATGTATCTCGCCAAGCAGCTCACCTCGCGTTCACTGCCCGAGATCGGGCGGAAGTTCGGTGGGCGCGACCACACGACGGTGATGCACGCCGTGCGCAAGGTCGAGGAGCTGCGTGCCACGGACACCGGATTTAACGAGGATGTCGAGCTGTTGCGCCGCATGCTCGAAATCTGATCGGGCGGCCGATTTCAACCCGTTGTAATTGAACGGTAAAACTGGCCGCATTCGACCCGGATTCCCGGGCGAATTCCCTGTCGAATCAAGCCGCATTTGCTATACTTGCGCCTCACCCGAATCCGCCCGGATTCCGCGGAAATTCGGGGACTCGCAACGGTTGCTCTGCCCACCGGAACAGGGGGCGGCACCGGCTCCGCCGACAGGCGGGTGTCCGGGGCCAGAGGGGACAGAAAAGACATGAAGCTGACCATCGAACGCGCGACCTTCCTGAAGGCGCTGGCGCATGTTCAGAGCGTCGTCGAACGGCGCAACACGATCCCGATCCTTGCCAACGTGCTGCTCGACGGCAAGGACGGCACCTTGACGCTGACTGCGACGGATATGGACATCGCGATCAACGAGACCGTGCCGGCCGATGTGGCGCAGGCCGGCGCGACCACCGCGCCCGCCCACACCTTCTACGACATTGTGCGCAAGCTGCCGGAAGGGGCGCAGGTCGAGATTGAGACCGATGCGTCCGCAGCCCAGCTCGTCATCCGCGCGGGACGTTCGAAATTCAACCTTGCGACCCTGCCGGTCGAGGATTTCCCGACCATGAGCGGCGGCGACCTGCCGCACGCCTTCTCGCTGGAAGCCGAGGATTTGCGCACCCTGATCGACCGGACGCGCTTCGCCGTCTCGACGGAGGAGACGCGCTACTACCTGAACGGCATCTACCTGCATGCGGCCGAGGACGGCGGAGCCGCGGTCCTGCGCGCAGTCGCGACGGACGGCCACCGCCTCGCGCGCGTGCAGCTTCCCATGCCCGAAGGCGGCGGCGAGATGCCCGGCGTCATCGTGCCGCGCAAGGCGATCGGCGAGCTGCGCAAGCTGATCGAGGAGACGGGCGACCCGATCGAGATTGCGCTGTCTGAAACGCGCATCCGCATGACCTTCGACGACGCGGTGCTCACCTCGAAGCTGATCGACGGCACCTTCCCCGACTACGAGCGCGTCATCCCGGCGGACAACGACAAGATCCTGTCGGTCGACCGCGGCGCCTTCGCGCAGGCCGTGGACCGCGTCTCGACGATCTCTTCGGAAAAGAGCCGGGCGATCAAGCTCGCGGTTGGCTCCGGCATGCTGACCCTCTCGGCCACGAGTGCGGAGAACGGCAGCGCCACTGAAGAGCTCGAGGTCGCCTACGAGGAGACGGACATCGAGATCGGCTTCAATTCGCGCTATCTGCTCGACATCACCTCGCAGATCGACAGCGAGGGCGCAGAGTTCGTCCTCGCCGATGCCTCTTCGCCGACGATCGTGCGCGATGCCGACGATGCCAGTGCGCTTTATGTCCTGATGCCGATGCGCGTCTGACGGCGCCCGCCGCATGAACCCGCAGACCCCGTCCGAAACCGCCCCCGACACGCATCCGCGTGCCGGTGCGCGGGTGGGGCATGTCGTGCGGCTCGATCTGACCGACTTCCGGAACTATGCGGGACTGCGCATCGATGTGGATGCGCGCCCGGTG
>JAYPUG010000420.1:0-2178 GCA_038133965.1 Rhodospirillaceae bacterium
CTGCACGCCGCGCTCGTTTTCCTGCACCCGGTAGAAGCCGCTCAGCAGCCAGATGACGAGGATCACCGCAACGATGAGAAGGATGCTCATCGGGCTGCCGAAGCCGCCCGGCATGAAGCGACGCACGCGGTCCTGGCTGCGGCGCAGCATCTCCTCGATGTTGGGCTGCTGACCGCCGCCCGCACCGCCGCCGCCACCGCCGCCCGGCGGGCGCTGTCCACCCCATGGGCCACCGCCGCCACCGCCCCACGGGCTGCCGCCGCCTCCCTGATTGTTCCAAGGCATCGCAACTTCCTTTGCGTGTCTGCTGACGCCGAAACCGGATGCACGCCCCAAGGGCCAATCGGCAACCGCGCCGGGTTTATAATTCGTTCGCCGGAGCTTATATCACAACGCGTTGCACACGGTGATCACGCCCTGGCGACCCGTTCCACCCGATATTGTCCAACGTTCCGGAGTTTTCAAGCATGGCTGCGCCCTCCCAGCAGCAGATCGAAGCGGCGCTCGCCACGGTCATCGACCCCGTGAGTGGCGAGAACATCGTCGCGCGCGCCATGATTTCCGGGCTCGTCGTGAAGGACCGGAACGTCGGCTTCGCGATCGAGATCGATCCGGCAGACGGCGAACGCATGGAACCGCTGCGCAAGGCGGCCGAACGCGCGGTGCTGGCGCTCGACGGGGTGTCCTCCGTCACGGCGGTCCTGACCGCACACAACGAGGCCCCCGCGCAGCCGGCCGAAGCGGCAACCGAACGGTCCGGCCGCCCGGCACCTGCCCGAGATCTTTTGCCCGAGGTCGGCGCGATCGTCGCCGTCGCCAGCGGCAAGGGCGGCGTCGGCAAATCGACGACGGCGGTGAACCTGGCCGTCGCGCTCGCAGCCCGGGGAAAACGTGTCGGCATCCTGGACGCCGACGTCTATGGCCCCTCCCTACCCCGCATGCTCGGCATTTCCGAGAAACCCAAACCCCTGCCCGACAAGCGGATCGCACCGCTCGAGGCGCACGGCGTGAAGGTGATGTCCATGGGCTTCATGGTGCCCGAGGACACGGCGATGGTCTGGCGCGGCCCGATGGTCATGGGCGCACTCGAACAGATGATGCGCGAGGTCGATTGGGGACCGCTCGACGTGCTGGTGGTCGATATGCCGCCGGGCACCGGCGACGCACAGCTGACGATGGCCCAGCGCGTGCCGCTGGCCGGTGCGGTCATCGTCTCGACGCCCCAGGACATCGCGCTGATCGATGCCCGCAAGGGCATGAACATGTTCGCCAAGGTCGATGTGCCGGTGCTCGGGATCGTCGAGAACATGAGCACCTTCGTCTGCCCGAAATGCGGCGAGCGCACCGATATCTTCGGCCATGGCGGCGCGCGGGACGAGGCGGACCGCCTCGGCTGTCCGTTCCTCGGCGAAGTGCCTCTGGACGTCTCGATCCGCGTAACCTCGGACTCCGGCCAGCCGATCGTGGCGTCCGAACCCGACGGCCCGCACGCGCAGGCCTATCTGGCGATCGCCGATGCCCTGCTCGAACGCGTGGCGGAATCGGAGCGGGCGGGTCCACGCATCGTCATGGAATAGGCTGGTCACGCCACCGCGATGCCCCGCGTGACGCGCAGTCGCGCTTTGTTGATCGCCACAAACGTTTTCGTGCGTTGCCGCCCGCCCCGGGCAACCCATGTCGGGTGCAGATGCGGGCGTGAAAGCTTGCCCGTTTCGTGAAACCGCCGGGCCGGCTTCGGCCACGCCCCGCAGGCAGCCGGCCTCACTGCCCCCCCCAACCGGCCGGCACCGAAAGGCCACCGGCCCGGCGGTTTCCTCCTCCCGCAACGACCGGTCCCAGGCACATTTGGAATGAACGGCCCACCGCGGGTGTTTATTGGTCAGGCCCACATTCACACGGGAGCATCCGAATGCGCATTCTGTCCGCACCGGTCGTCCTCTTGATCGCATTCCTGGCCGCCGCGCCGGCAGCCGCCATCGAACCGGTGTTCAGCTCCGACGGTGCTGCGATCCGCGGCTACGACCCGGTCGCCTACTTCACCGAGGAGCGCCCGGTCGAGGGCAAGGCCGAACACACTGCCGAATACATGGGAGCCACCTGGCGTTTCGCGTCGGCCGCGAACCGCGACCTGTTCGCCACCGACCCTGGGAAATACGCGCCGCAATACGGCGGTTACTG
>JAYPUG010000421.1:0-2175 GCA_038133965.1 Rhodospirillaceae bacterium
TGAACCCGCGCTCGGGCAAGGCCGAGAACACCGCCCTGATGGACCTGGTCGAGCCGGACCTGATGATCGCCGACGACGCGGCGCGCGACGCCTTCGACATCGGCGCCACGCCCTTCATCGTCGCCGGGCCGGACGGCCGGTCCCATGCCGACGACACCGTCGACGGGCTGATCGAGGCGTTTCGCGGCAAGCGGCCCGAACGCCACCTGCTTGATCCCAACACGGACCTGCAGGCAATCAAGTTCACGGGCGGCTCCACGGGCCTGCCCAAGGCGGTGATGCAGCCCTACCGGACGGGGACGACCCTGATCGGCACCGTCCTGTCGGTGTTCGGCCTGAACGCGGGCGACACCCAGGTGGCCGCGGCCCCGGTCAGCCATGCCGCCTTCATCCTGATGCTGCCGATCTTCGCGACGGGCGGGCGCAACATCGTCCTGCCGACGCCCGACCCGGACCGCATCCTGCATTCCTTCGAGAAGCGCGACGTCAGCACGATCTTCATGCCGCCGACCATGATCTACAAGACGATGGCCGCTCCCGGGATCGAGAAGATGAACTTCCCGAGGCTGCGCCACCTGATCTATGGCGCCGCTCCCATGCCGCCCGAGAAGGTACGCGAGGCCCAGCAGGTCTTCCCGCACGCGCTCGAGACGCTCTATGGCCAGACCGAGGCCTCCTCGGTCTGCACGACCATGACCGCGGCCGAACTGGAGATGGACGCGAACAACGGCTCGGTCGGGCGCGCCACGCCGCTGATGCGGGTCGAGATCATGGACACCGACGGCAACATCCTGCCGCCGGGCGAGACCGGCGAGGTCGTCGTGCGCGGCGGGCTCACCATGACGGGCTACTACAAGAACCCGGACGCGACGGCGGAGGCGTTCAAGGGCGGCTGGCTGCACACCGGCGATGGCGGGCTGATCGACGAGCGCGGCTACCTGTTCCTGAAGGACCGGTTGCGCGACGTGATCATCTCCGGCGGGTTCAACGTCTATCCCACCGACGTGGAGGGCGCGCTGGTGCGCCATCCTGACGTCTATGAATGCGTGGTCTTCGGCACAGAGGACGATCACTGGGGCGAGCGGGTCGAGGCGGCGGTGCAGCTGCGCGACGGCGGATCGGCCAGCGCCGACGAGCTGATCGCCCACGCCAAGGTCGAGCTCGGCTCGATCAAGGCGCCCAAGGCCGTGCACCTCGTGGAGGACCTGCCGCGCAGTGCCGTCGGCAAGGTGCTGCGCCGCGAGGTGCGCGAGCGCTTTGCCGCGAAGGCTCCGGCGTCGTAAAACCCGATCACCATGCGCATCACCGACATCCGCGAGATCGCGGTCCCCCTCAATTCGAACCTGCGCAACGCGGTGTTCGACTTCTCCCAGATGACCACATCGGTCGTCGCCGTCGTCACCGACCAGGTGCGCGACGGCGAGCCGGTCATCGGCTACGCCTTCAACTCGACAGGCCGGTACGCCTGCGGTGCGCAGATGCGCGCGCGGTTCATCCCGCGCATCCTCGACGCCGATCCCGACAGCCTGATCGACACGGCGCGCAACAACCTCGACCCCGAGGCCATCCTCGCGACGATGCTCAAGGGCGAGAAGCCCGGCGGGCACACCGAGCGCTCGATCGCCATCGGCACCATCGAGGTTGCCGTGTGGGACGCCATCGCCAAGATCGAGGAGAAGCCGGCCTTCCGCGCGATCGAGGAACGCTACAACCCGGGCGGCGCGAAGCCGGAGATGTTCGTCTATGTGGGCGGCGGCTGGTACGCGCCCGGCAAGGGCATCCCCGAACTGCTGGACGAGATGCGCGGCTATCTCGACATGGGCTACACCCAGCTCAAGATGAAGGTCGGCGGCGCCACCGTGGCGGAGGACGTCGAGCGCCTTGAGGCGGTGCTGGGCCTCGTCGGGAACGACGGCTGGAACCTCGCCGTCGATGCCAATTGCGGCCTGACCCCCGATCTCGCGCGCGAGTATGCTCGCGTGCTCGCCCCCTACAAGCTGCGCTGGTACGAGGAGGCTACGGACCCGCTCGACTATGCGCTGATGGCGGAACTGGCGGAGATGTACGAACCGCCACTCGCGACGGGCGAGAACCTGTTCTCGACCCAGGACATGCGCAATCTCGTCACCTTCGGCGGCATGCGCCGGAACCACGACGTGCTGCAGATCGACCCGC
>JAYPUG010000422.1:0-2158 GCA_038133965.1 Rhodospirillaceae bacterium
CCGCAAAGGTCACGAACCGTACGGTGCGCCGGCGGGCATCCGGAACCGCGATATTCGGCACCCCGTCGCCCGACCAGTCGTGAACCGCACCCTGTTCCTGCTCGCGGCTGCCGATCGCGTGGTTCGAAAACCCGCCCGCCGCACCGTCGGGGCGCAGTTTCCCATCCCGGAATTCGTACAGGCGCAAGGTTCCGCCGATATGCGGCGTCTCGATATAGGCGAGCTCCAGCACCCCATCGCCATCGAAGTCGGCCGCGCCCAGCGGATTCAGCCAGCGGTTGGCCCGCCCGATGGCCGGGACCTCGGAGACATAACGGACACCGCCAGCACCGAGTGCGAAGACGGTCAACGCCGCGCCTTCATCGAGATAGGACTGGACGACGATCGCCTCGTCGCGTCCGTCGCCGTCCAGGTCGAACAGGCGCACACGACGATCCTCGAAGACGGAGCCGGGCCCGAGCCTGTAGCGCTTGATCGTGCCGTCGTGCGCTTGGAGCGCAAGTCCGCCAGCCTCGACCGCGTCACCCAGGATTCCGTGCGCATAACGGTCGGTCGGATCGGTCAACCACGCACGAACGATGTCCGCCGACCCCGTGGTCACCTCGCCATCGTCCAGGATGTCGCCCGGCCGGGCGACAGGCGCGGGCGCAATGCTCTCCGAACGCGCGGCCATGACCAGGTGTCCCTCGACGCGCGTGAGTGGCCGCACACGACCATCCGCGCCCAACACCCCCACCTGGCCCGGGGGTTGCGAGATGCCACCCTCGATCCCATCGAGGCGGACGATGGCAACCGCATCGTGGCCGGCCTGGACGGTCAACGCGTCCGCGGCCGGCGCCGGGCCCGAAAATATGGATGCGCCAAGAAAGAGGGAAAGTGCGAACGGAAACCGTCGCTGCATCAGAAGTTCAGGGCCTTGGCCTGAACGACATTCGGCAGGGCGGCAACCTCGGCGAGCACGTCCGCGGGCACTTCCTGATCGACTTCCACCAGGGCGATCGCGTCACCCCCGGGGGTGGAGCGTCCGAGCTGGAAGGTCGCGATGTTCAGTCCCGCATCGCCGAGCACCGTGCCGAGGCGCCCGATCAGGCCCGGCTTGTCCTCGTTGGTGACGTAGAGCATGTGACTGCCCAGTTCCGCCTCCATCGGGATGCCCTTCACATCGACGATCCGCGGCCGGTCGCCGCCGAACAGCGTACCGGCAACGCCGCGCGTCTGGTTCTCGGTGACGACCGTCAGGCGCACGAGCGTCTGATAGTCGCCCTCGCGATCCGTGCGCACCTCGGACACGTCGATTCCGCGTTCGTGGGCCATGACCGGCGCATTCACCATGTTCACACTGTCGAGCAACGGCGAGAGCAATCCCTTCAGGGCGGCCGCGCTGAGCGGCTTGCTGTTCAATTCTGCCGCATGTCCCTCGTACTCGATGGTCACACTTTTGAGACCGGACTCGGTCAGTTGACCCGCGAAGCTGCCGAGCAGCTCGGCAAGCGCCATGTAGGGAAGCAGGCGCGGGGCCTCCTCGGCCGACACTGACGGCATGTTGAGCGCGTTCACCACGGCCCCGTCGATCAGGTAGTCGGCCATCTGCTCGGCCACCTGGATCGCCACGTTGACCTGGGCCTCGGTCGTGCTCGCCCCCAGATGCGGCGTGCAGACCAGGTTTTCCATGCCGAACAGCGCATTCTCCTTGGCCGGTTCGTCCTCGAAGACGTCGAGTGCCGCACCGGCGACGTGCCCGGACTCGAGAGCCGCCTTCAGGTCCGCTTCGACCACGAGCCCCCCGCGCGCGCAGTTGACGATGCGCACACCCGGACGGGTCTTGGCGATGGCGCCGGCATCGATGATGCCGCGCGTCTGGTCGGTCAGCGGCGTGTGCAGGCTGATGAAGTCGGCGCGTGCCAGCAGCGCGTCGAGCTCGACCTTCTCGACGCCGATCTCGCGGGCACGCTCGTCGCTGAGGAAGGGGTCGAATGCGACGACCTTCATCTTCAGGCCGAGCGCACGGTCGGCAACGATCGAGCCAATATTGCCGCACCCAATGATTCCCAGGGTCTTGCCGGTCAGTTCGACACCCATGAACCGTGACTTTTCCCACTTGCCCGCCTGGGTCGACTGGTCGGCCGCTGGAATCTGGCGCGCCAGCGCCATCATCATC
>JAYPUG010000423.1:0-2146 GCA_038133965.1 Rhodospirillaceae bacterium
GCTCATGCCCGCGCTCTTCCGCCGACGCCCGCCGGAGCGCGGCTTCGACCGGGCTCGGAGCGGGCGAAGCGGTTCGTCATGGTTCCGATCAGGCGGCGTCCAGACCGTATGCGGAGTGAAGCGTGCGAAGCGCGAGCTCGGTGAACTCTTCCGCAATGAGCACGCTGATCTTGATCTCCGAGGTCGAGATCACCTGGATGTTGATGCCACGCTCGGCGAGCGAGGAGAACATCCGCTGGGCGACGCCGGCATGACTGCGCATGCCCACGCCCACCACCGAAACCTTGACCACATCGCCGTCGGCGATGAGCGAGGAGAAGCCGAGCTCCTCCTTGCGGCCTTCGAGCATCTCGATGGCGCGGTCGAGATCGCCGCGCGTGACCGTGAAGGTCATGTCGGTGTTCGAGCCGTCCTCGGACACGTTCTGGACGATCATGTCGACGTTCACGTTGGCATCGGCCAGCGGTCCGAAGATCGAAGCGGCGACGCCCGGCCGGTCGGCCACGCGGGTCAGGGTGATCTTGGCCTCATCGCGGCTGTAGGTCACGCCGCTTACAATCTCGTGTTCCACGATATTTTCCTCGTCCACGACCAGCGTGCCCGGAAGCTCGCTGCCGACCGCATCGTCGAATGATGAGAGAACCTGAACCGGCACTCCGTGGTTCATCGCCAGCTCGACCGAGCGGGTCTGCAGAACCTTCGCTCCGAGGGACGCCATCTCGAGCATCTCCTCATAGGTAATCTTATCCAGCTTTCGTGCACGCGTCACGATACGGGGGTCGGAGGTATAGACGCCGTCCACGTCGGTGTAGATGTCGCAGCGGTCTGCGTTGAGCGCCGCCGCGATCGCCACCGCCGTCGTGTCCGACCCGCCGCGGCCCAGCGTCGTGATCCGGTTGTCGGGGCTGAGCCCCTGGAAACCGGCGATCACACAGACCTGGCCGTCGGCAAGGCGCCGCTCCATTTCCTCTGTCTCGACGTCCAGGATGCGCGCGCGCGCATGAGCAGCGCTGGTCCGGACCGGCAACTGCCAGCCGAGCCACGAACGCGCCGGAATTCCTTTCTCCTGCAGGCAGATGGCCAGCAGACCCGCTGTCACCTGTTCGCCGGTCGAGACCACCACGTCGTATTCGCGCGCGTCGTGCATCCGATGGGCCGCGCGAGTCAGCTCGACGAGATCGTTGGTCACGCCCGCCATGGCCGACACGACCACCGCGATCTCGTGCCCCGCCTCGTGTTCACGGCGCACGCGGTCGGCCACCGCCCGGATGCGATCCAGGTCGGCCACCGACGTGCCACCGAACTTCGCAACGATACGCGCCATGTTTCCTGTCCCCGGCTCTCGCCGGGTATCCCGTTCGCCACGCCCGCGGGCACCCGGGCAGGTGCGTGAACCGCCCCGGATTCCGGCAGGCCAGCTTGTGATGCAAGGGCGGCGTATCCATACTCAGCCGGTTCCCGCCTTGCAAGCGCTGCGGCACAGAGACCCATGACGACGACCGATCTCCGCACCCCCGCCGATTCCCGCGACCCCGACGAGCTCGCGAAGTTCCGCGCGCTGGCCGAGCAATGGTGGGATCCGGAGGGCGACTTCCGCCCGCTGCACCGGTTCAACCCGGTGCGCCTGGCGTATATCCGCGACCGGGCGTGCGAACATTTCGGACGCCGCACCGACGACATCGCGCCGCTCGCGGGCCTGCGCCTGCTCGATGTCGGGTGCGGCGGCGGCCTCCTATGCGAGCCGATGGCGCGGCTCGGCGCGGCAGTGACCGGAATCGACGCCGTGGAACGGAACGTCGAGGTCGCGCGCATCCATGCCGAGGCCGGCGATCTCGACATCGACTACCGGGCAACCACCGCCGAGGACCTCGTCGCCGCGGGCGAGACCTTCGACATCGTGCTGTCGATGGAGGTGGTCGAGCATGTCGCGGATCCCGGCGCCTTCCTCTGCGACTGCGCACGGCTCGTCGCGCCGGGCGGGCTGGTGTTCGCCGCCACCCTCAACCGGACCGCCAAGGCCTTCGCGATGGCGATCGTCGGCGCGGAATACGTGCTGCGCTGGCTGCCGCGCGGCACCCATGACTGGCGCAAGTTCGTGAAACCGTCCGAACTGGTGACCGGCCTCGAAGCCGGCGGCATCGAGATG
>JAYPUG010000424.1:0-2141 GCA_038133965.1 Rhodospirillaceae bacterium
ACCTGGAGGGCCTCGAGCTGGTGCATGAATCGCTCTATCGTGCCGCGCGTGCCTCGATCTCGGTCGGCGAGGCGACCGTGCGCGACGAGGAGGTGGGCGGCATTCCGGTCGATGCGGACTATGTGGTCTTCATCGTGGATACGTCGGGCTCGATGCAGTCGATCTGGCCGCGCGTCACGGCCGAGGTGGAAAACATCATCCGCATCCACCCGCAAATAAAGGGCTTCCAGGTGCTGAACGACAACGGCGCGCACCTGATCTCGGGCTACCGGGGGCGCTGGATTCCCGACACGCCGCGCCGGCGCCAGAGCGCCATCGACCTGTTCCGGACATGGCGGAGCGCGTCGAATTCCAGCCCGGTCGAGGGGCTGGAGGTGGCACTGAAGCGCTACGTGAACCCGCGCGACAAGGTCTCGATCTACATCTTCGGCGACGACTATACGGGCGGGTCCTACGACCCGGTGATCCGCACGCTCAACGACCTCAACCGCAACCGGCTTACGGGTGAGCCCCAGGCGCGCGTCCACGCCATCGCCTTCCTGTCGCAACAGACCCAGGGCCGTTTCGAGATCCTGATGCGCGAGGTTGCGCGGACGAACAACGGCACCTTCATCGCCCTGCCGAGGTGATACGGCGGTCCGTGGCGTTTACGGCGAGAGAACGTGGAGGCGCGGGCAGGCGGCGTGGCCGTCGATGCCGTCCGGCGAATGCCGGAACTCGACCGATACGACCGCAAAACCGGTGAAGTAGCGGCAGACCAGCATGTCCGATGCGGCGTTCGCCGGGCGAAGCCTGTCGGCCGAGACGAGCGGGCCGTGCGACGTCACAAGGATCGCGATCCAGCCCAGCAATGTCGCGACCAGTGCGCCGTAGATGACGCTGCGAAAATGAATCATGGCTCCTACCCCTACCGCCGCGTCGCGCGCGGGTCGAGCGCGTCCTGCAGCCCGTCGCCCAGGAAGTTGAAGGCCATTACCGTCACGAAGATCACCGCGCCGGGCCACACGGCCAGCGCCGGTGCGCGGGTCGCCAGCTCCTGGGCGTTGGTCAGCATGTTACCCCAGGACGGGATGGGTGGCTGGATGCCGAGCCCCAGGAAGCTGAGCACCGATTCCAGCAGGATCACGGTGCCGATCGAGAGCGTCGTCGCAACGATGATGGGCGAGACCACGTTGAGCAGGATGTGGCGCAGCATGATTGTCGCCGGCCGTGCGCCCATGGCCTCGGCGGCGCGCACGAACTCGCGCGTGCGCACCGACAGCGTGCCCGCGCGCACGAGACGCGCCACGGTGGTCCAGCCGACCAGCGCGATGATGAAGACGATTCGGTAGAGGCTCGCCATCTCGGAATTGGCGATGGCATCGGGCACCCCCACCTTCGTGAGGTTCACGGCCGCGAGCACGATCAGCAGCGGCAGGAGCGGCAGCGCGATGACCCCGTCGGTGGTGCGCATCAGCAGCGCGTCGAGCCGCCCGCCGTAGTATCCCGCAACGAGGCCGACCGCCGTGCCGATGGTCGCCGCCCCCAGGGCTGCGACCAGCCCGACCAGCAGGGAGACGCGTCCGCCATAGAGCAGGCGGACGAAGACATCGCGCCCCGCCTCGTCGGTGCCCAGCCAGTGGGTGCCGTCGGGCGGGGCATACTGGTTGAACAGATCCACCCGGGTCGCGTCCACGCCCAGCAGGGCCTCAAACGCGGGTGCGAGTAGCGCCAGCGCGGCAATCGCTGCCAGCGCGGCGGCGCTCGCCATGGCGGGCCGGTTCCGCCGGAAACGCCGCCAGAAGAAGCGCGGTTCGGCCGCATTCGCGGTACCCATGCATGCAAGCGCGGTCATGGAGATGGTCTCACGCGGGGTCGGCCCCTGTTCTTCGGCCATTTCTTCGGCCAACTGCATTGCCCGCTATCCATCGGCCAGGGACCGGTAGGAAATCCGCGGGTCGAGCGCGACGTAGGCGATATCGGCGAGGAAATTCCCCACCAGCACCACGAAGGTGGCGAGCAGCAGGCCGACCAGGGCCAGGTTGAAGTCGTTCCCGAGGATCGCGTCGAAGATCAGCTTCCCCATGCCCAGGTAGCCGAACATCGTCTCGGTGATCAGCGCACCGGAGAACAGCGATCCGAAATCCAGCGCGATGATCGTC
>JAYPUG010000425.1:0-2131 GCA_038133965.1 Rhodospirillaceae bacterium
TCGTGGGCGAGAGCGGTATCATGCGCATCCTGCAGCGCACCTGTGAGCTGATGCGCGAGCACGACACCGACGACGTGCGCCCCTATGGCGGGATCGACCTACCGACGATCCAGAAGTGGATGAACTTCCACTACTCGATCTGCCTCGACCTGTTCGGTTCGGAACGCTCGACCAACGCGGCGAACTACTTCTCCATGGGGCTCAAGGGCCGCTACCACGAGGCGAAGCTCGACGACGACCACCGTCTGGAGGGCGAGCAGGTGGAGATTCCGACCGTCACCGACGACGGCATCGACACCAAAATCGAGAGGGAAACGGACGCGGCGTTGACGGCGATGAACCTGAAGCTCCGCCAGGACTACACGGCCGACAGCCAGCGCGGCGTGAACCGCTTCAACAAGATGATCGCCGCCCACGACATCGATTTCACGCTCACCCTGCCCGACGAGAAGTTCAACCGCGGCATCGGCATCTTCCAGGCGATCGAGGCGACGCCCGACGGCCAGGTGATCTCCGCCGAGGAATGGGAGAAGCGCCGGGACGAATGGCTGCCCAACGCCGACGACCATGCGTTCGTGAACTCGCTGATGGTGCCCGTCACCGAACCGGGCAAGATGGCCGGCTGGATTGCCCCGCCCAAGCGCGGCATCCACGGCCAGCCCATCGACTTCGAGTACGTGCTGTTTCACTAGGCCCCATGATTCGAGACGCGCGCCTTCGGCACGCTCCTCAGCATGAGGCAGAAAGAAAAGGTCCTCGTCCTGAGGATCCCGCCGAAGCCCCGGCGAAGGCGGGGGTCTCGAAGGGCGTGGCACCATCGGGAGCGAGGAAACCTCACCCATGACCCCCAACACCGTCACCGTCGATACATCGACCAACCCGACGACGCTGACCTACGCGGACTCGTTCAACGTCGCGGTGCCGTTCATCGACCGGAGCATCGCGGAGGGGCGCGGCGACCGGGTTGCGATCCGCACAGACGAGAGCGGCGACACGACCTACGCCGAGCTCGTCGAGCAGTTAAACCGGGCCGGCAACGCGCTGGCAGCGCTGGGGCTGGCGCCCGGCGATCGGGTGATCCTGGCGGTGAAGGACTGCCCGATGTTCTTCTTCGCCTTCTGGGGTGCGATCAAGGCGGGTTTCGTGCCGGTGCCGGTGAACACGCTCCTGCGGGCCAAGGACTACCAGTTCATCCTCGAGGATTCCGGTGCGGCCTGCGCCATCTGGTCGCCGGAGTTCGCGGGCGAGTTCGAGCCCGCGCTGGCGGCGGCGTCGCCCGGGCCCACGCATCGATATGCGACCGAGGGTGACGCGGATTCCTTCGCGGCGCGCATGGACGCCGCGCCGGAAACGCTCGACCCCGCGCCCGCGACCGCCGAGGCGGACTGCTTCTGGCTCTACACCTCGGGCTCGACGGGCACGCCCAAGGGCGCGGTCCACGCGCACAGGGACATGGTGGTGACGAGCCAGCTCTACGGCCTCGATGTGCTGGGCGTGACCGAAGACGACGTGCACTTCTCCGCCGCCAAGCTGTTCTTCGCCTACGGGCTGGGCAACGCCATGACCTTCCCGCTCTGGACCGGCGGCACGGCGGTGCTGTTCGCCGGGCGGCCGACGCCCGACATCATGTTCGACCACATCGAGAGGTACCGCCCGACCCTCTACTACGCGGTGCCG
Source organism: Rhodospirillaceae bacterium (assembly GCA_038133965.1). Classification (GTDB taxonomy): domain Bacteria; phylum Pseudomonadota; class Alphaproteobacteria; order UBA6615; family UBA6615; genus JAYPUG01. The sequence goes on from JAYPUG010000425.1 coordinate 1,678, forward strand.
ACGCTCTATGCCGCGCAGCTGCAGGCGCTCTCGTCGGCAAACCCCGACACCTCCAGCCTGCGGGCCTGCGTGTCCGCCGGCGAGCCCCTGCCCGCCAACATCTTCGAGCGCTGGCAGGAGAAGACCGGGCTGGAGATCCTCGACGGCATCGGCACGACCGAGATCCTGCACATCTTCATCGCGAACGCGCCCGGCGATGCGAAGGCGGGCTACAGCGGCAAGCTGGTGCCCGGTTACGAGGCGCGCATCCTCGACGACGAGGGCAACGACGTTCCCGACGGCGAGACGGGGCACCTGCTCATCCGTGGCGACAGCGTCACCTCGCGCTACTGGAACCAGCCCGAGCGCACCGCGGACGCAATCACCGACGGGTGGATTCGCACCGGCGACAGCTACATCCGCGACGCCGAAGGCTGGTACGTGTGCTGCGGGCGCAGCGACGACATGCTGAAGG
>JAYPUG010000426.1:0-649 GCA_038133965.1 Rhodospirillaceae bacterium
GATCTTCACGATCTCGGCCACCTCTTCCGTCGAATTCGGGAAACACACGCAGTCGGCAGGTACCGGCTTGAAATAGTCCTCGCCGCGCCCGTGATGCTCGCGCACGGCCAGCGACGTGGTCACCCGGTCACCCAGCAGCGCCTCGAGCGCTTCCAGCACCGGCGAACCCGTCTCCGCGCGCGCATAGGCTACGTTGCTCATGGAAAGCGTTCCTCGCCTCGATCAGGGCTCGTAACATAGCACCAAGCCCGAAAACCGGCCTAGCGAAGCCGAACGGAGAATTACGATGAACCGAGCCCTCGACGGAATCCTCGTCGTCAGCATCGAACAGGCGGTTGCCGCCCCCTACGCCGCGTCGCGTCTGGCGGATGCCGGCGCGCGCGTGATCAAGATCGAACGGCCGAAGGGCGACTTCGCGCGCACCTACGACCGCGCGGCGAAGGGCGAAAGCGCCTACTTCGTCTGGCTCAACCGGGGCAAGGAATCGATCGTGCTCGACTTCCGGCAACCCGACGACAAGGCACTGCTCGACCGCCTGATCGCACGGGCCGACGTGTTCATCCAGAACCTGTCGCCGGGCGCGGCCGAGCGCGCGGGCTTCGGATCGGCGGAGTTGCGCGCGCGGCACCCGCGGCTGATCACCTGCGAC
>JAYPUG010000426.1:659-2128 GCA_038133965.1 Rhodospirillaceae bacterium
GCCCGACATCGTCTACTGCCGGGCCTGCGGCTTCGGCTCGGACGGCCCCTACCGCGACATGCGTGCCTACGACCTGCTCGTGCAGGCCGAGAGCGGGCTGTGCGAGGTCACGGGCACGCCGGACGGGCCCGGCCGGGTCGGCGTGTCGGTCTGCGACATCGCCTGCGGCATGGCGGCCCACGCCGCGATCCTCGAGGCGCTGTACCACCGTGAGCGCACCGGAGAGGGCCGCGCCATCGAATCCTCGCTGTTCGCGGGCATGGCCGACTGGATGAACGTGCCCTACCTGCAGGCGGTCTATGGCGGCGCGGCACCGACGCGCCAGGGGCTGCACCACCCGACCATCGCGCCCTACGGCGCCTACGCGACGGGCGACGGCCGGCAGGTCGTGCTGGCGATCCAGAACCAGCGCGAATGGCGGCGCCTGTGCGCCGAGGTGCTGGAGGACACCGGCATGGCGGATCACCCGGATTTCCACGACAACGTGGCGCGGGTCGAAAACCGCCCGGCACTGAATGGGCGCATCGATGCGGTGTTCGGGAAGTTGTCTCGGGACGAGATCGTCGAACGGCTGCGTGCCGCGCAAATCGCCTACGGCTCGGTCAACGACGTGACGGATTTCGCCGCGCACCCGCAGCTGCAAACGGTAGATGTCGAGACCGAGGGCGGCACCCTCGCGCTGGTCGCCCCGCCCGCGCGCATCGACGGTGCGGATGCCGAACTCGGCCCCGTCCCGGCACTCGACGCGAACGGCGCGGCGATCCGCGCAGAGTTTGCGGCCTAGGCGTCAGTCCAGCGTCGGGTCGAGGACGACCTTGCCAGTGCCCTCGCGGCTCGCCACCCGGCGGTGGCCGTCGGCGGCCTGGCTGAGCGGCAGCACCTGGTCGATCAGCACCTTCACCCCGCCCTTGCCGGCGCGCACGAAGGCCTCCTCCAGCCCGCCCGGCGCTTCGCGCGGTTCGCCGACGATCTTCAGGAAATAGAGATAGAGGCGCCGCACCGACAACGGCACGTCGGGTGCGCCCGAGGCGTTGCCCGCCGTCACCAGGGTCGCACCGCGCGACATCGAATGGATCACCTGGTTGAACGTTTCGGGGTCGGCGACGCTGTCGCACACGCCCGACACGCCCGCCCCGCCGGTGATCTTCATGATCTCCTCGGTCAGGTCCTGGGTACGATAGTTGATCGCGTGGTCGGCGCCCAGTTCGCGGGTCGCGTTGGCGCGCTCGTCGGTGCCGGCCGCGGCGATGACGTTGGCGCCGGCCCATTTGGCGACCTGCACGCAGGCCGCACAGAGGCCGCCGGTGGCTCCCTTGACGATGACGTTGTCCCCCTCCTTCACCTGCAGCACGTTCTCGACCTGGTTCACGGCCGTGGCCAGATGCCGGCCGATCACCGTTGCCTCATGGAAGCCGAGATTGTCGGGGATCGGCACCGTGCGGGACGCCTGGGTTCGCACGTACTGGGCG
>JAYPUG010000427.1:0-2122 GCA_038133965.1 Rhodospirillaceae bacterium
TTGTCGAGGGCATCCAGCTTGGCGCGCGCGACCCAGGGCTGGGCGGTGGGGCCGGCCGCATCTCCGCCGGCCTGGATCGAATCGTTGAGCGCCTGTGCGTCGGACAGGGCGGCGGCCAGCCAGGCCGGGCGGGGGTCGGGCGCGAACGCCGATCCGGCCGAGGCGCCGGCGATGGGAGCACTTCGTCCGCCCGCCTCGTTGGCGAGGACCGCCGCGGCCTGCGGCAGGTTTTGCGGCAATTGCGGAGCGGCCAGCGAAGCCACGGCCGGCGGACCGGACAGGACGATCGTGTCGCCTTCGGTTGCCGTTGCGGGCGGGGCGAGGGAAACGGGTGCGGCGCGCGCGACCGGGCGTGGTTGCGTTGCGCTCGATGTTTCGGCAGCGCCGGGACGCGAAGCTTCTCCGCCCGGGACAAACGCGGTGGCGGTTGCGGGCGCTGCCGAGCTGGCTGTTGCTGCAGGAGCCGTCGCTTCGCCCGGTACGGCGGCGGATGCGGACGGCAATGCGTCGTCGGGCAGGGCGGCCAGTTGCGGGTCGGCGGGTGGCGCCTCACCGGCCTGGAACTCGCCGGGGTTGTCGCCGGAAATGAGTGCCACGGCGTGGCCGAACAGATCGTCGCCCGTCGCCTGCTCGATAATGGTATTTGCCGATGCGGACGCGAAGCCAAGCGGGCCGCCGAACAGCGCGCCGCCGATCATCCGCGCCGCGCCGCCGATCTCGTCTCCGGTCAGCTCGCGGTAGATGTTCGAGATGATCGGGATGTGCTGCAGCGGGTTGATGATGTCGAGCAGCGTCGAAAGGAAATCATCGCCCTCCACCACCGGGACTTCGGGCGGCGCCTCGGGATAGACCGAGAAGGGGTCGTGGATGCCCCGCGGTTCGAGGCTGGACAGGGGATGGGCCATGGCACCCGGTGCGGTGCAAGCGCGGTGCCAGCACCGCTGCCGGCCGGGGGGTTCAAAATTGACGCCTTTTCAATGATTTGCCGGCGCCGGGCTGTGGCGGGCTGGAGGCATCCGCTGCGCAAGCCCGGCAATATCTGCCGGTTCTCAGAACAAATGGCCGCCGCGCGTTTGCTTCGTCGCCAGATAGAACGCGTTGTGCTGGTTCGAGGGGAAGCTGTGGGCGACCCGTTCGGCGACCTGGATGCCCCAGTCGGCGAGAGCCGAGACCTTGTCGGGGTTGTTCGTCAGAAGCCGCACCGACGCAACGCCGAGCTGGCGCAGCATTTCCGCCGCCGGCCGGTAGAGCCGCTCGTCCGCCTCGAAGCCGAGTTGTTCGTTGGCGTCGATCGTGTCGTGGCCCTGGTCCTGCAGGGCGTAGGCGCGCAGCTTGTTGACCAGCCCGATCCCGCGCCCCTCCTGTGCCAGGTAGAGAACGATCCCGCCGCCCTGCTTGCCGATCTCGGCGATGGCGCCGCGCAGCTGATCGCCGCAATCGCACCGCAGGCTGCCCAGCAGGTCGCCCGTGAAGCATTCCGAATGCACCCGCACCAGGACGGGGGCGGCGGTGTCGGGCGTGCCGATGATCAGCGCCAGATGTTCGCGCCCGCCGTCGCCGGGCCGAAAGGCGACGATCTCGACATCCTCCTCCACCGCGAGGGGCACGTGTGCCGCACCGACCCGGCGCAGCGTGCGGGCCTCGATCTCCTGGTAGTTGCGCGCATGCTCCAGCTCGACCGTGAGCAGCGCCTCGGCCTCCGCCCAGGCCGGCAGGTAGCCCAGCCGTTCGGCCGGCACCGGCGCGACCACGGCGGCGGGCAAGAGGTTCGCAAGCTTGAGGAGCTCGATCGCGCCGATCTCGGCCGCGCCCGGCTCTGTCGCGGGGTCGATTGCGGCGATGGCCGTCACAGGGGGCGTGCGCTCGGATTGCGGTCCCGCCGGGTCCGCCATCATGCGCACGGTCTCGGCCGATATGCCGCCCGACAGCGAGATGCGCACCGCGCCGCGTGCGCCGCCGGAGGCCGCGTGCGCGTCGGTGAGACCCAGGACCGCGGCCCGGCGCTCGGTCAGGAGTAGCGCGGTCGTCTGGCGCGTCAGGCCTGCAAGCCGGGCCAGGCGGCCCGCGTCCAGCCCCTCGGCCGGGTGCACCAGAAGCGCGTGGCCCGAGGCGGCCAGCACGG
>JAYPUG010000428.1:0-2099 GCA_038133965.1 Rhodospirillaceae bacterium
CGCCGTCACCTCGAGTAACTCGTCCCGCAATCGCCTCGAACACCATCGCGCGATCTCTTCTACCGCATCCGCGTCCTCTTCGTCCGCGACGGCGAACGCTTCCCTCGCCGCCCGCTCGCACGCCGCCCGCGTCGCCCGCGGCCGCGCCGCCTGGGCGCTGGGCGCGTTCATCGTCTATCTCGCCGTGCTGCCGGGCCTCGGGTTCATCGTCGCGACCGTGCCGTTCTTCGGGACGCTGATGGTTCTGTTCGACGAGCGCCGGCCGGCGATGCTGGCCGCCGGCGCGATCGGTGCGACCGTCCTGCTCTATCTCGTGTTCCGCCATGGGTTCGGCATCTTCCTGCCGGCCGGCGTACTCGCGGGGATCGTGCCATGAGCCCGGACGTTCTCGCCGGACTGGGACAGGCAACCGGGCTGATCGTCCTGTTCTCGACGGGTGTGGGCGTGTTCCTCGGGCTCGTCGTCGGGATGATCCCCGGGATGACGATCAGCACCGGGATCATCGTGCTCCTGCCCGTGACCTTCGTGCTGCCCCCCGACGTCTCGATCGCCTTGCTGCTGGGCCTCTATGTGGGCGGCATGACGGGCGGCAGTTTCTCCGCCGTGCTCTTGAACATACCCGGCACACCGTCCGCGTCGGCGACGGGAATGGACGGCTACCCGATGTCGGCCCGCGGCGAGGCCGGGCGGGCGCTGGGCATCGCGATCACGGCCAGTTTCGTCGGCGGCATGGTCAGCTTTCTCTGCCTGTTCCTGATCGCGCCGCAGCTGGCGAAGGTGGCGCTGAGCTTCCGGACCGAGGACATGTTCGCGCTGGTCTTCTTCGGGCTCACGATCATCTGCAGCTTCGCCGCGCGCTCGCTGGTCAAGGGCCTGCTGTCGGGCGCGATCGGGCTTGCGATCGTGACCATCGGTCAGGACCCGGTGATGGGGACCCAACGTTTCACCTTCGGCCAGGTGAACCTGATCGGCGGCATCCACTTCCTCACCGCGATGATCGGCCTGTTCGCGATTCCCCAGATCGTCAGCAACCTGGCCGATGCCGCGGGCGGCGTGGAGCGGGTACAGACCCGCCTGAAGTCGGTTCTGCCGCGCCTTTCGGATCTTCTGGCGATCCGGCTTCCGGTCGCTATCGGCTCGCTCACAGGCGCGTTTCTGGGGATCCTGCCGGGCGCCGGGGGCCCGATCGCGGCCTTCATCAGCTACGACTACACGCGCCGGATCTCGAAGAACAAGGCGCAGTTCGGGACCGGCGCGGTCGAGGGCGTGGCGGCGCCGGAGTCGGCCAACAACGCCGTGACCGGCGGCGCACTGATCCCCATGATGACGCTGGGCATTCCCGGCGATCCGGTGACGGCTATCCTGATCGGCGCCCTCATCGTCCATGGTCTCGCGCCCGGACCGCTGATGTTCCTCGAGCGCGGCGACTTCGCGTTCGGCTTGATCTTCTCGTTCTTCTGGGCGAACATCTTCAACTTCATCATCGCGATCACCGCCCTGCGGCTGCTGGTCAAGCTGCTCGCAACGCCGCGTTCTCTCCTGATGCCGGCGGTCGCGGTGCTGTGCGTCATCGGCAGCTTTTCGCTGCGCCACAATTTCTTCGACGTGTACGTCATGCTGTTCTTCGGCTTCGTCGGACTGGCGATGCGCTGGCTCGACATGCCGGTCGTCCCCCTGCTGCTCGCCCTCGTCCTGGGCGTGCCGCTGGAGGAAAACCTGCGCGTGGCGCTGACCTCGTCCCAGGGCGACATCGGCATCTTCTTCGCCTCGCCGATCAGCCTGGGCTTCCTCGTCCTGTCCGCCCTGTCCATCGTCTGGTCGCTGCGTGCCGCGCGGCGCCGCCAACTCGAAATCCCGCCCGACAAGGAGAAACCATAAATGAGCACGAAACCATTCCGCGTCGCCTCGATCGGCATCGGCTGGTGGTCCGATGTCCTGGCCGATGCGGCTGGACGCACCGGCGGGCGCGTCGAGATCGCCTCCTGCTTCACCCGCTCGGAAGACAAGCGCCAGGCCTTCGCCGAGAAGTACAGCTGCGCGGCGGCGTCGAGCCTCGAGGAGATTCTCGCGGACGATTCGATCGACGGGATCATCAACAC
>JAYPUG010000429.1:0-2091 GCA_038133965.1 Rhodospirillaceae bacterium
CCAGGCACTGGTGGTCACCGGCGGCGGCGGGCTGGCCCTGCTCGCGGGCCTGCTGCTGATGGCCCAGGCGGGCGGCGCCATCGAGTTGTCGACGCTGCTGGCCGATGGCGACGTGCTGCGCGAACACCCCTGGTACCTCGCGATGCTCATCCTGGTGCTCTGTGGTGCGTTCACCAAGTCGGCCCAGGTGCCGTTCCATTTCTGGCTTCCCAACGCCATGGAGGCGCCGACACCGGTCAGCGCCTACCTGCACTCGGCAACCATGGTGAAAGCCGCGGTGGCACAGAGGTCTGGCATGTCGTGCTGATGGTCTTCGGCGGCGCGACGCTTGTCGCCGGTGCGCTGCTTGCGCTGCGAAACACCGATCTCAAGCTGATGCTGGCTCAGACGACGGTCGCCAGCCTCGGCCTGCTGGTGTTCCTGATCGGTATCGGCGAGGACTATGCGATCCAGGCCGCGATGGCCTATCTGTTCGCCCATTCGATGTTCAAGGGCGCGCTGTTCATGGTCGCGGGTTCCGTCGATCACGGCACCGGTACGCGCGACCTGCACCGCTTGTCCGGCCTGGGCCGCATCATGCCCTTCACGGCGACGGCAGGCGCTCTCGCCGCGCTGTCCATGTCCGGACTGCCGCCGTTCTTTGGCTTCATCGCCAAGGAATGGGTTTACAAGGGCACCCTCGACGGCAGCCTACCGCTTGTCCTGACAGCGGTCGCGATCACGGGCAACGCGCTGATGTTCGCCGTCGCCTTCCTGGTCGGCTTCAAGCCGTTCTTCGGAAAGCCGGGCGATACGCCCCACAAGCCCCATGAGGGCTCGCTGGGCCTGTGGATCGGCGCCCTGACGCTGGCCGCACTAAGCCTGTTCTTCGGGCTGTTCAGCGACATCTCCGAAAGCCTGTTCGTCGGCCCGGCCGCGATTGCGGTCGCCGGAAAGGCCATGGCGGTCGACCTCTACCTGTGGGGCGGCTTCAAGGCCCCGGTGGTGGCCAGCATCATCACCGTCGCCTTCGGCGCGCTGTTGTTCTGGCAGGGTCGGCGTGCGAGCGACGCGCTTGCACGACTGATCGACCCTCTATGGGGCCCCGACAAGGGCTACGACCAGTTCATGGACGCGATCGTGGCACTGGCACGCGGTGTTTCGGGCGTGCTGCAGACGGGCATCCTGCGACGCTACATGCTGGTCACATTCCTTGTCCTTGCGGCCGCAGTCGTTCTACCGCAGCTGTTCGACGGCATCGGCATTACTTTCCAGACACCACCGGTCGACCTGCTGGTCTGGTCGGTCGCTCTGCTCACGCTCGGCGGCGGGCTCGCAGTCGTGATCATCCGCTCGCGCCTGATCGCCATCATGTCCATGGGCATCATGGGCACGGGTGTCGCCTTCGTGTTCCTGCTGTTCGGTGCCCCGGACCTCGCCTTCACCCAGCTCATGGTCGAGACGCTTTCGGTCGTGATTCTCGCCCTGGTGATCACCCGCCTGCCGGTGTTCGGGACCGACCATCGCGGCCCGCTGCAAGTCACCCGCGACGCCGTGATCGGCGTGGCGGTCGGTGGCGCGCTGACCGCTCTTCTCCTGACAATCACCGGATCACCGCTCGATATCGGTCTCAGCACCTACTTCGGGGAACGCAGCTACACAGAGGCCTTCGGCCGGAACATCGTGAACGTGATCCTGGTTGATTTCCTCGCGCTCGACACGCTCGGTGAGATCGCGGTCGTCACCATCGCCGGCGTATCCGTGCTGGGCCTTCTCGCCTTCCGCCGGCGCGGGAGCACCGGTGAATCGATCGGCAGCGAGGGGGAGAAAACGCCATGAACTCGCTGATCCTGCGGACCGCGACGCCGCTGCTTGCAGGGCTGATGCTGCTTTTCTCAATCTACGTCCTGCTGCGCGGCCACAACGAGCCAGGCGGCGGCTTCATCGGCGGCCTGATCGGCGCATCGGCTTTCGCGATCTATGCCATCGCCGAGGGACTGGCCGCGGCGCGGCGCGCACTGGTGGTGCCGCCGATTGCGATCGCGGGCACCGGCCTGCTGCTGGCAGCGCTCAGCGGTGTGGTGTCGATCCTGTTCGGCGACGCGTTCCTGA
>JAYPUG010000430.1:0-2086 GCA_038133965.1 Rhodospirillaceae bacterium
GTCGTGAAGGATGTGTCCCTTCGGCCATGCGACGTTGCCGACCTTGTAAACCGTGGGACCGGGCTTCTCGACCTCGAACCCGTCCATGTGGAACACCGGATAGGCCTGCCAGCTTCCGCCAGCGACCAGTTCGTCATAGTGCGCATCGCCATCGGTGCAGATGTCGAGTCCTGCCGTCTCCTGGGCCTTGAGATGCACGCTGACGGCGTCTTCGTACTGCTCGCGGAACGGAGAGGACGACATGGCGTGAAGGAAACTCTGCGATCCCAGCGCGGCGGTGTGCCAGGTCGGACGCGGCAGCGAACCGATGATCGATGTCGGCAGGACGGTGTCGTTGGATGCGGTGAACATGTTTCCTCCCCAGGGTTCCCGACGCGGTTTGCGTCATCCTCACATATCGGCCGTCGGTGGGCCATCGCGCCTTTTGTCAGGCGGCGTCTTCCAGGATCATGTCGGAAGCCTTCTCGCCGATCATGATCGTGGGTGCATTCGTGTTGCCCGATACAAGTGTCGGCATGATCGAGGCATCGACGACGCGCAACCCCTCGAAGCCGCGCACGCGCAGCCGCGGATCGACAACCGCACCGTCGTCTGTGCCCATGCGGCAGGTGCTGACCGGATGAAAACTGGTCCGGGCGCGCCGACGCAGATAATCCAGCCACTCGTCGTCGCTGGCAATGCCCGGCCCGGGCTCGTGCTCTTCGACCAGATATTGCTGGAACACCGGGCGCTGCGAGATTTTCCGCGCGGCCTTCAGCCCGCCGATCAGCACGTCGCGGTCCTTCTGCGCGGTCAGGTAGTTCGGCTGGATCTCGGGTGCCGCATAGGGGTCGGGCGAGACGATGTGCACGTGCCCGTAACTCTCCGGGCGCATCAGCGCGACGACGATGGTTGCGCCGGGGAAGGGATGCGGCGGCCCCCCGACCTCGTGCGAACTGAACATCATCAGCTGAATCTGGACATCGGGCGAGGCGGCCGCGGGGTCGATCGTTGCGAAGCCGCAGCCGAAGGATACGCCCATGGCGAGGAACCCCTTGCGCGTCAGCGCATAGCGCGCGCCGGTCAGCATGCGCTGGGTGAAACTGTTCACCACCTGGTTGGCGCTGAAGCCCGGCCGGTTCAGCCGGAACATGAGTGGTCCGTTGACGTGGTCGCGCAGGTTCGCACCTACACCGGGTGTGTCGGCGACCACCGAGATTCCATGCTTGCGCAGGAGTTCCGCCGGTCCGACACCGGAAAGCTGGAGAAGTTGCGGGGAGTTGTAGGCGCCGCCGCACACCAGCACCTCGCCGTCGGCATGGGCTACCTTCGTTTCGCCTCGTTGCTCGTACTCGACCCCCGTGGCGCGCCGCCCCTCGAAAAGGACGCGCAGCGCATGGGCCTCGGTCTCGATCCTCAGGTTGGCACGTCCGCGTATCGGCTTGAGATAGCCGACCGCGACCGAGCAGCGCCGACCGTTGCGGATCGTCCACTGCGTCCGGCCGAAGCCTTCCTGTTCCGCGCCATTGAAATCGGGTGTTTCCGGGTAGCCGCATTCGACAGCGGCTTCGATGAAGGCTTCCGCCAGCGGATGCTTCTCGTAGGCATCCGAGACCGCAAGCGGTCCGCCGACCCCGTGATAGTCGTCCGCGCCGCGCTCCTGGTCCTCGGAACGGATGAAGTAGGGGAGGACGTCCTCGTAGCTCCAGCCGACATTGCCGAGCTGGCGCCACTGGTTGTAGTCCTCGCGATGACCGCGGATATAGACCAGACCATTGATCGAGCTCGATCCGCCAAGGACCTTGCCGCGCGGCTGATAGACGGGCCTGTCGACCTGCTCCGGATTTGGTGCAGTCGAGTACATCCAGTTGATGGCCTGGTTCTTGAAGTGCTTGCCGTAGCCCAGCGGGATGTGGATCCAGGGATTCGTGTCCCTGGGGCCGGCCTCGAGCAGCAACACACGATACCGGCCGGACGCGGTCAGCCGGTTTGCGAGGACCGCGCCGGCGCTGCCCGCGCCGACGATCACATAGTCGAAACGATCTCCGTCCGTTGTGCTCACGCTCATTCCTCCGTGAATTCCTGCGTGCCGTCCAGGAACAGGTCG
>JAYPUG010000431.1:0-2080 GCA_038133965.1 Rhodospirillaceae bacterium
CGCACGGTCGCACCTGCGCGCGTACCCGGGCGGGTGCGGGTGGGCGGATTCGGCGGACCCGAGCGTCTGGCTTCGTACCTTCACGAACACGATGTGCGAGCAGTGATAGACGCCACCCATCCGTTCGCGACGGAGATATCCGGCAACGCCCGGTTGGCGTGCGATGCGGCAGGCGTGGCGCGCCTGGCGCTCGTTCGCCCGGACTGGACGCCTGTCGCCGGCGACGATTGGCACATGTTCGCTGACGGACTCTCGCTGGCGCAGGCGTTGCCCCGTCTCGGGCGCCGCGCATTTCTCACCGTCGGAAGCTCCGGTTTGTCCGACTTCGCACCGGGTCACGGCATGTGGTTCCTGGTGCGGCTGGTCGATAAGCCGTCGACCCCGCTTCCGCTGGCCGAATGCGAGGTCGTGACGGGCCGGGGATCCTTTTCCGAGAATGCGGAACGCGCGCTGATGATGCGCCACAATATCGACGTACTCGTGTGCAAATCATCCGGTGGCGTTGCGACCTATGCGAAGCTTGCGGCGGCACGGGACCTTGGCCTGCCGGTCGCGATGATCGCGCGGCCGGAGCCGCCGACAGGAGACCGGGTCGCGAGCGCGCGGGAAGCGGCCGACTGGGTCGGCCGGCTGGTGACTTGACCGGATGTGGCAGGGACGCGAAATAGGACGGATGAGACGCCTCGCGACGCGCCTGAAAATTTTGCCGCTTGCCGCATTGTTGCTGCTGGCGGGCCCTGCCGTCGCGCAAACGAATATTTTACAGGACGACCCTCTGATCGTTGCCGTTTACGAGAACGATGTGGAAAGGGTCCGCGAACTGCTCGTCCGTCAACATCCCCGCTCGCGTTCGGATACCACTGGGCGGACGGCCCTCATCTGGGGCTCGATCCAGGGGAGTTACGACGCGCTTGTGTTGATGCTTGAGGCGGAGACCCGCACCAACATCGTCGATGATGTCGGGAACAGTGCGCTCTACCACGCCGCGGAGAACGGACATCTTGAGGTCGTCGAACTGCTGCTTGAGCACGATGCGGCGGTCGATCAGGAAAACAAGGACGGGCGGACGCCCATCATGGCGGCGGCGCGCTCAGGGCATGTGCCCGTGGTTGAGGCCCTGATAGCGGCCGGAGCGGACCTGACCGTTTCGGATTTCACCGGCCGGACCGTTCTGGACGTTGCGCGCGAAGGCCGCTCGCGCCGCGTGGTCCAGGTTCTCGAACGCGCGGGCGCGCGCTGATCAGCCTTTCTTGCGGGGCCGCAGAACGTGGTGATGGTCGGTCGCGTAGAGCCGGCTGTCTGAGAACGCGCTTGCACCGCCCGGGTCTTCGCCCAGCGCCTGGCCGACGAGAATCAGGGCCGTGCGCGTGATGCCCGAGCCCTTCACCACGTCGCGGATATCGGCGAGTGTTCCCGAAAGGAAGCGCTCGTCGGGCCAACTTACCCTGTAGGCCACCACCACGGGACAGTCGGCCCCGTAGAGGGGCACGAGGTCGCGGACCACCTTGGCAAGGTTGTTGATCGACAGGTGGATGGCGAGTGTCGCGCCCGTGCGCGCGAGCTCTGACAGCTCCTCTCCCGCAGGCATGGCGGATGCACGCACGGCGGTTCGGGTCAGGATGACGGTCTGGCTGATCCCCGGCAGGGTGAGCTCGCGTCCCAGTGCGGCTGACGCGGCGGCGAACGCGGGGACGCCCGGCACCACCTCGTAGGGAATATCAAGCGCGTCGAGGCGGCGCATCTGCTCCCCTATCGCGCCATAGAGGGATGGATCGCCAGAATGGACCCGCGCAACGTCGCGGCCCGCCGCGTGCGCCGATTCCATGCGGGCGACGATCGCGTCGAGGTCCAGTGGTGCGGTGTCGATGACCTCGGCGTCCGCCGGGGCGACATCGAGGATCTCGCGCGGCACCAGCGAACCGGCATACAGGCAGACCGGGCAGCGGGCGATGAGGTCTCGCCCGCGAACGGTAATCAAATCCGGTGCGCCGGGCCCGGCCCCGATGAAATAGACGGTCATGAGGGGTGTCATACCTCTGTCGGCGCCGGATGTGTATTGCCGTGCTACGCTAGCTGCGGC
>JAYPUG010000432.1:0-2068 GCA_038133965.1 Rhodospirillaceae bacterium
AGATTCTGGTCATCGCCCGCTTCGCCCAGGGTGCGGGCGGCTGCGCGGCGCTGATCACCTCGCGCGCGGTGGTGCAGGACAGCTACCGGGGCCTCGAAGCCGCACAGATGATGGCCTTCGTGGCCATGCTGCAGTCGGTGGCGCCCGCCATCGGCCCGGTGATCGGCGGCGGCATCGACGCGCTGCTCGGCTGGCGCTCGATCTTCGGCTTCCTCGCCATCGCCGCGGGCCTGCTGGCGCTGGGAAGCGTGCTCTGGCTGCGCGAGACCCGGCCCGTTTCGGCAGACGGCGTCGCGAGCTGGGCGACGATCCTGCTGCGCTATGCACGCCTGCTCCGCTCGCGGCTCTATCTCGGCTACACGCTGACCTTCACCTGCGGGACGACGGGATTCTTCGGCTTCGTCGCGGTGGGACCGGCGCTGCTGATCGGCGAGCGCGGGCTCAGCCCGTTCGGCTTCTCGCTGGCGCTGATGCTGATCTCGACCCAGTTCGTGGCCGGCTCCTACACCGCCAGTCGGCTCGTCCGGCGTATCGGCCTCGATCGCACCCTGGTGGTAGGCACGGCGGGCGTCACGGCGGGGGCCGTTCTCCTGCTCGCGCTCGCGGACCGGACCGGGATCGCCGCGGTGGTCGTGCCCATCGCGGTCTATGCCTTCTTCAACGGGTTCATCTTTCCCAACGCCATGGCGGGCGCGACGGGCGTCGATCCGCTGATCGCGGGATCGGCCGCGTCGTTCCTGGGGTTCGCGCAGCTGGGCACGGGCGCGGTGATCGCCTTCGTGCTCGCCATCCTGCCGACGAGCGACGTGGTGCCGCTGTCGATCTGCCTGATCGGCCTGGGCGTGCTGACCGCAGCCGGGATGGCGCTGGTGTTCACCGCCCAGCGACGGTGAATCGGGCGCTGAAGACGGTGGTGAGGCCTAGCTTCCGAACTTGGCCTTCGCCTCGGCCCGGCGCGCGTGCAGGATCGGCTCGGTGTAGCCGCTCGGCTGCTCGCGCCCCTTGAAGATCAGGTCGCAGGCCGCGGCGAACGCCACCGATCCGCCGAAGTCCGATGCCATCGCCCGGTACTCGGGATCGCCCGCATTCTGCCCATCGACGACGCCGGCCATGCGCTTCATGGTCTCCATCACCTGGTCCTCGGTCGTCACGCCGTGGTGCAGCCAGTTGGCGATGTGCTGGCTCGAGATGCGCAAGGTCGCGCGGTCTTCCATCAGGCCGACATTGTTGATGTCGGGCACCTTGGAGCAGCCCACTCCCTGTTCGACCCAGCGCACGACATAGCCCAGGATGCCCTGGGCGTTGTTGTCGAGCTCGGCCTGGATGTCCGCCTCGGCCCAGTTGGGCCGCGCGGCGACGGGGATCGACAGGATATCGTCGAGGCTGGCGCGCCCGCGTGAGCGCAGCTCCGCCTGGCGGTCATCGACATTGACCTGGTGATAGTGGAGCGCATGCAGGGTCGCGGCCGTCGGCGACGGCACCCAGGCCGTGTTCGCGCCCGCCATCGGGTGGCCGACCTTCTGTTCCAGCATGTCTGACATCAGGTCGGGCATGGCCCACATGCCCTTGCCGATCTGGGCGTGGCCCGGCAGGCCGCATTCCAGCCCGACATCGACGTTCCAGTTCTCGTAGGACTGGATCCACGCCGCGGCCTTCATGTCGCCCTTGCGGATCATCGGGCCGGCTTCCATCGAGGTGTGCATCTCGTCGCCGGTGCGGTCGAGGAAACCGGTGTTGATGAAGAACACCCGGCTCTTGGCCGCGCGGATGCACTCCTTGAGGTTCACGGTCGTGCGCCGCTCCTCGTCCATGATGCCCATCTTGAGCGTGTTGCGGTCGAGGCCCAGCGCGTCCTCGATACGGCCGAACAGCTCGGTCGCAAACGCGACTTCCTCGGGCCCGTGCATCTTGGGCTTCACGATGTAGATCGAGCCCGCGCGGCTGTTGGCGTGCGCGCCGTTGCCGCGCAGATCGTGCATGCCGATCAGCGAGGAGAACATGCCGTCGAGGATGCCCTCGAACGCCTTGTTGCCGTCCTGGTCGAGAACCTTGCCGATGGTCATCAGTT
>JAYPUG010000433.1:0-2064 GCA_038133965.1 Rhodospirillaceae bacterium
CCGGTATCCTCAAGGACTGGGAGCAGGAAATCGCGATCATCCTGATGCTCTGGGGCCTCTACCTGATCGGCGACAAGATCCTGGCGATCCTGCGCGAGCGCTACCTGTTCAACGTCGACCTGCTCGACGGGGCGTCGGGGGGCGCATCGCAGGGGGAGACGGCAGCGGGGGACGACCTGGCGGGGATGCTGGAGACGCTGGAGGCGCTGCCCGACCGGGTGCGCGGCACGCCGCTGGTCCGCACCCTGACGTCGAGCCTGCGGCGCTTCCTGATCACCGGCGACGTCCACAACACGTCGGAGACGATCGAGGCCGGCGTCGAGGCGCTGGCCCAGAAGCAGGAGGCGGAGAATTCGCTCGTGCGCTACCTGATCTGGGCGATCCCGGCGATCGGCTTCATCGGTACGGTGCGCGGCATCGGCGAGGCGCTCGCCCAGGCGGACCAGGCGCTGGCGGGCGACATCGCGGGCATGACCCAGAGCCTTGGCGTGGCGTTCAACTCCACCTTCGTCGCCCTGCTCATCTCGATCGTTCTCATGTTCCTGCTGCACCAGCTTCAGCGCCTGCAGGACGGGGTGCTGGTGGACACCCAGGAATACTGCGAGTCCTTCCTTCTCAACCGCATCTCGACGGCAGGCCGAAACTGAGGGCACGACGCAAGACCGAGGGGTTCAACCTCGCCTTCCTGGACATCATGTCCTGCGGGCTGGGTGCGATCGTGCTCGTGCTCATGCTCGTGAAGCACAATGTCGAGTTCGTTTCGCCCGAGGACGACCGGCTGGAGGCCGAGCTGACCCGGCTGGAGGCGGTCGAGACCGAGCTGGGCAGCCGCATCGTCGCGCTGTTGCAGGACCGGGTGGCGACCGCAGGAGAGATTGATGCACGCGAAGCCGAGCTGGCGCGAATCCGCTCCGAGCTCGAGCGCGCCCGTGACGCGCTGGCCGCGCGCGAACGCGCGGCGGAGGAGCTCGAACGCACCATCGAGACCATCGAGGTGCAGGACCGGAACACCGACGTGGTCGAGGATCGCCAGACCGGCGAGGAAAACTACCTGATCGGGCTCCGGGTCGAGGGGCCGCGCATCGGCATCCTCGTCGATGCCAGCGCCTCGATGACCGACGAGCGGCTGATCGACATCATCCGCCGCAAGAACCAGCCGCCGGCTGCCCGCCAGACAGGGCCGAAATGGCAACGCACCCAGCGCATCGCGCGCTGGCTGCTTGCCCGCCTGCCGCAGCAGACGAGCGCCGCCGTGGTCGCCTTCTCCGACAAGGCGCAGTGGCTGGGCGATGTGGGCGGCAGTTCGGGAGGGGACGCGGCCGCGCTGGGGCGGATTGCATCGGCGCTGAATGCCGTGGTTCCCGGAGGGCCGACGACCCTTGCCGCCGGGCTGGATGCCCTCACGGCGCACAACCCGACCGATATCTACGTGATCACCGACGGGCTGCCCACGGCCGGCGATTCCGGCTACCGCAGCCTCAACCCCTTCGCCGACTGTTCGGCGCTGTGGGGCGGCTCGAGCTCGATCTCCGGCGAATGCCGGACGAAGCTCTTCCGCCACACCGTGAACACGGCCGGGCTGGGCGAGGTGAAGGTGAACGTGATCCTGCTGCCGGTCGAGGGCGACCCCGCGGCATCCCACGAGTTCTGGAGCTGGACGGCGACGACGGGCGGGCTTCTGATCAGCCCGGCCGCGAGCTGGCCATGAGGCGCGGCGGGACGGGCAGGCCATGAAACGCAAGAAGCGCGACTTCGAGATCTTTTCGCTCTCCTTCCTCGACGTGATCAGTTGCGGGTTCGGGGCGGTGGTGCTGCTCGTGCTCATCTCGCCCTT
Source organism: Rhodospirillaceae bacterium (assembly GCA_038133965.1). Taxonomy (GTDB): domain Bacteria; phylum Pseudomonadota; class Alphaproteobacteria; order UBA6615; family UBA6615; genus JAYPUG01. The sequence continues at coordinate 1,835 of JAYPUG010000433.1, forward strand.
CGCGGAATCGGTGCTGACCGGCGGCTCGGGCCAGACGGGCAGCCTGCTCGAACGTGTGCTCGGCGCGGAGCGACGGGTCGAGGATTTGGAAGACGCCATCGCGCGCGAGGAGGCGGCGCTGGCGGCGCTGCGCGGCGTACACGGCGCGGCAGACGCGGAGGTCGCGCGCTCGCGCGACGCGCTGGAGGCGGCCGAGACCCGCACCGAGGAGGTCCAGCGCAACCTGGAGG
>JAYPUG010000434.1:0-434 GCA_038133965.1 Rhodospirillaceae bacterium
GGGTTGCGTTGAACTACGACAATTACAAGTCCATCGAGGCCGAGCGGAAGGGCCGGATCCTGACCCTGACCCTGTCGCGGCCGGAATCGCTCAACGCCATCGACGCGACCCTGCATGAGGAACTGTCGCGCATCTTCTTCGACGTCGATGCCGACCGAGAGACCGACATTGTCGTCCTGACGGGTGCGGGCAACGCGTTCTGCGCGGGCGGCGACCTGGAGTGGCTGAACGCGATGCACGGCGATCCGGCGGCCTTTGCGCAGACGGTGTGGGAGGGCAAGCGACTGGTAAACAGCCTGCTCGACCTGGAAAAGCCCATCATCGCGCGCCTGCCCGGCCACGCCATCGGGCTGGGCTGCACCATCGCGCTCTATTGCGACATCATTTACGCGGCCGAGAACGCGAAGCTGGGTGATCCCCATGTTTCCGTGGGT
>JAYPUG010000434.1:477-2054 GCA_038133965.1 Rhodospirillaceae bacterium
CGGCGCGGTGATCTGGCCCCAGCTCATCGGCTATGCTCGCGCCAAGGAATACCTGATGACGGGCGACCTGCTGAGTGCGGCGGACGCGGCGGCCATCGGGTTGATCAACCATGCGGTTCCGGCCGACGAGCTCGACGCCGCCGTCTATGGCATGGCCGAGCGGCTGGCCGACGGCGCGCTGAACGCGATCAAATGGACCAAGGCTTCGGTCAATGCCGGGCTCAAGCAGGTCGCGAACGCCGCGCTCGACACGGCCTTCAATTTCGAGGCCATGTCCCAGATGACCGACGACCACCGCATCGCGACCGAGGCCTTCCTGAACAAGGAAAAGCCGAAGTTCACCGGCAAGTAGGCGAGGCGCGAGGCGTGGAGCACTTCCAGGAGGCCGAGCACGTCGCGATGTTGCGCGACACGATACGGCGCTTCGTCGAGAACGAGATGCCGCGCGAGCTGGCCCAGCAATGGGACCGGGAGAACGAATTTCCCCGCGAGGTGTTCGACAAGCTGTCGGCGCTGGGCGTCAACGCGCTGACCGTGCCCGAGGAGTTCGGCGGCGCGGGCCGCGACATCACCGCCGCGATGGTGGTGATCGAGGAACTGGCGCGCCGCTCGATGGCGGTCGCCGTGCCCTACATCATGTGCTCGTGCTACGGCGGCATGAACATCGAGGAGGTGGGCAGCCCCGAGCAGAAGGCCGCACTGCTCCCGAAGCTTGCGGCGGGCGAGCTGCTCTTCGCCTACGGCATCTCCGAGCCCGATGTGGGCGCCGACGTGGCGAGCGTGCGCACCACCGCGAAGCGTGAGGGCAATGGCGGGACGGTCACCATCAACGGCGCCAAGCGCTTCTGTTCGGGCGCCAACATCGCCGACTACATCTACACGGTGGTGAAGAGCGATCCCGACGGCGAGCGCTATAAGAATCTGTCCATCGTGATGATCCCGCCCGACGCGCCGGGTGTGACCATCGAGCTCCAGAACGCGATGGGGATGAAGGGGGCCTCGACCTGCGACGTAACCTTCGAGGATGTCGAGATTCCGGCCGAGAACATCGTCGGCGGCGAGGACGGCTGGAATGACGGCTGGTCGCGCATCGTCGGGCCGGGGCTGGATGTCGAGAAGATCGAGGTTGCGGCGCTGGCGCTCGGCAATGCGGCCGCAGCGGTCGATGACGCGTGGGAATACGCCCAGGAACGCAAGCAGTTCGGCAAGCCGGTCTCGGCGTACCAGTCGGTCCGCCACATGCTGGTCGATTGCCGGACGAAACTGCACGCCTGCCGGCTGATGACCTATCACGCGGCCTGGCTGCTCGATCAGAAGAAGCCGGCCTCGGTCGAGACCTCGATGGCCAAGCTCTATGTCAGCGACGTCGCCAAGGAGATCGTGTTGACCTGTCAGCAGGTGATGGGCGCCTACGGCTACATCAAGGAGTTCGACATGGAGCGCTATGTGCGCGAGGCGCTGCTCATGCCGATCATCGGCGGCTCGTCGGCGATCCAGAAGAACAACATCGCCAACCGGCTGCGGCTGGCGCGCGAGTAGGGACCAGCGGGGAGAGGTGTCATGCGGCAGGATGTCAG
>JAYPUG010000435.1:0-2050 GCA_038133965.1 Rhodospirillaceae bacterium
GGCCTGTTCACCGGTTATTTCGAGCCGGTCGTCGCGGCGTCTCGCGCCCGCGCGCCGACCTACACCGTGCCGATCTATGCCGTGCCCGACGACCATGTGGCGGTGCGGCTGGAGACTTTCGACCCCGACCTGCGCGGCAGGAACATCGTCGGCCGGGTCGAGGGCGGCCGCCTTGTGCCCTACCGGGTGCGCGGCGAGATCGAGGCGGGCGCGCTCGACGGCGCGGCCGAGGTGCTGTTCTGGGCGCGCGATCCGCTGGACGTGTTCATCCTGCAGGTCCAGGGCTCGGGCATCGTCGCGCTGCCCGACGGCACGCGCACGCGCATCGGCTTCGCGGCCCACAACGGCCACGACTACGGCTCGGTCGGCTGGCACCTGCTGGCCACGGGCGAGTTGCGGCCGGGCCGCGCGGGCTGGGAGGACATCCGGTCCTGGCTCGAGGCGAACCCGGACCGCGCGGGCGATACGCTGGCCGTGAACCGGCGCTTCATCTTCTTCCGCGAGACGGGCGGCGAGGGCCCCCACGGCGCGGGCGGTGTGGTGCTGACGCCCGAGCGCTCGCTGGCGGTCGATCCGCGCTTCGTGCCGCTGAACGTGCCGGTCTGGCTCGATGCCGAGTCCCCGGGCGGCGGGCCGCGCCTGCAGCGCCTGATGCTCGCCCAGGACACGGGCAACGCCATCAAGGGCGTGGTCCGCGGCGACTTCTACTGGGGCACGGGCCGCGCGGCGCTGGACCGGGCGGGCCGGATGAAGAGCGCCGGGCGCTACTGGATTCTGGTGCCGAAGTTCCTCGCGCCGGCCAGCTGACCCGGACCCGAGAGCGCCGTCTGGAAGCGCGGCGAAACTGTGCTAAAGAGGGCGGAACGCAGGATTTCGCCGAGGAATTTCGCCATGCCGGACGCGCCGCGCGTCGCCCTGTTCGTCACCTGCCTGGTCGATCTGTTCCGCCCGACCGTCGGCTTCGCCGCGGTGAAGCTGTTGGAGGAGGCGGGCTGCAGCGTCGAGGTGCTGCCGTCCCAGACCTGCTGCGGCCAGCCGGCCTGGAACTCCGGCGACCGTGCCGACACGGCCGCGATCGCGAAGCAGGTGATCGCCGCGTTCGAGGGCTACGACCATGTGGTCGCGCCGTCGGGCTCGTGCGCGGGCATGATTTCGAAGCACTATCCGGAACTGCTGGCGGGCGACGCCGAGTGGAGTCCGCGAGCCGCTGCGCTGGGCGAAAAGACCCACGAGCTGGTCTCGTTCCTGACCGATGTGCTGGGCGTCGAGGCGGTCGCGGCGGCGCACGCCGGCACGGTCACCTATCACGACAGCTGCTCGGGCCTGCGCGAGCTCGGCGTGCACGGCCAGCCGCGCAAGCTGCTCGACACGGTCGACGGGCTGCACCTGCGCGAGCTCGAGGACGCCAACGTGTGCTGCGGCTTCGGCGGTACCTTCTGCGTCAAGTATCCCGACATCTCGAACAACATGGTCTCGAACAAGATGGAGCGGATCGTCGCGACGGGCGCGGAGACGCTGCTCGCGGGCGACATGGGCTGCCTGATGAACATGGCCGGCAAACTGCAGCGCGACGGCGCCAACGTGCGCGTGCGCCACGTCGCCGAGGTGCTCGCCGGCATGGCGGACGGCCCCGCCATCGGTGAGCCGGGCGGCGAGCCGGGCAAGGACTAGAAGGCCATGAACGTTCACTCGACCAGCCGCAACTTCAAGGCGAATGCGCGCGAGCAGCTCGCCAACGAGAACCTTCAGGCCGCGCTCAACAAGGCGCGCGGTCACTTCGTCGAGGGCCGCTCGACCGCGCGCGACAACCTGCCGGAGTTTGACGACCTGCGCGACCGCGCGCGCGACATCAAGAACCACACGCTGGCCCATCTCGATTTCTACCTCGAGGCCTACGAGGAAAAGGTGCGCGCCTCGGGCGGGCACGTGCACTGGGCGCGCACGGCCGAAGACGCGCGCTGCATCGTCCTAGATATCTGCAAGTCCGTGAACGCGACGTCGGTCAACAAGGGCAAGTCGATGATCGGCGAGGAGATCGAGATCAACGAGG
>JAYPUG010000436.1:0-2039 GCA_038133965.1 Rhodospirillaceae bacterium
TGCGCCAGTGCCACCCGGTCATGCCGTTCCAGCAGCGTGTCGAGGCGCGCCTTGAGCTCGTGCAGGAAGAACACGTCGTTCGCGGCATATTCGAGCTGTTCGCGCGAAAGCTCGTCCGCACCCCAGTCCGAGGATTGCTGCTGTTTCGAGATGTCCACGCCCAGCAGGTCGCGGCAGAGATCCTTGAGCCCGTGCCGGTCGGTGAAGGTGCGTGTCAGCCGCGAGGCCGTGCGCGTGCAATAGACGGGCCCGGCATCGACGCCGAGGTAACGGCTGATGGCCGCAAGGTCGAAACGGGCGAAGTGATAGAGCTTCAGGCGCGCCGGGTCGGCCAGCAGCGCCTTCAGGTTCGGCGCGTCATAGTCGTCGCCCCGGCTTGCCGGGAACTGGACAAGATGGGCGACGCCGTCTCCGGCCGACAACTGCACGAGACAGAGCCGGTCGCGCATCAGGTTCAGGCCCATCGTCTCGGTGTCGACTGCTATCGTGTCGCCGAGGTCGAGGCCGTCGGGAAGATCGTTCTGGTGGAGTTCGATGTCCACGGGTTCGTCCGCGTGATTGTGCGGCGCGAAAGCGCGCCGGACCGGCGGTTGCTAGCGTTTCGTGGCGCGCCCTGTCAACCGCGTGTCGATGCGCTTGGCAGACGGCCAAGGGCAGGGCTATACAGCCGGAGCCGCGATGCGGGCGGCAAACAGGGAGAGAACGCGCATGGCTTCGCAACGGATCACCGTCTTCGGCGGCTCGGGCTTCCTGGGCGCATACGTGGTCGAGCGGCTCGCCGACCGGGACATGACCGTCACGGTCGCGGTGCGCGACCCCGAGGCCGCGAAGCACCTCCGGCCGCTGGGCCAGGTCGGCCAGGTCACCCCGGTGGCGTGTGACATCAAGAGCCCCGATGCCGTTGCGCGGGCGGTCGAGGGCGCGGACGCCGTCATCAACCTGGTCGGTATCCTTGCCGAGCGCGGCCGACAGACATTCAAGGCCGTCCACGTCGATGCCGCGGGCGAGATCGCGCGTGCCGCTTCGCGCGCAGGTGCGCGCTCGCTCGTTCACGTGTCTGCGGTGGGGGCGGCATCGAATGCGCTTTCGGAATATTCGCGGTCCAAGGCCGCGGGCGAAGCTGCCGTGCGCGATGCCTTTCCGCAGGCGACGATCGTGCGTCCGTCGGTCATCTTCGGGCCCGGAGACGGCTTCTTCAACCTGTTCGCGGGTCTTGCCCGCGTGGCGCCTGCCCTGCCGCTGTTCGGCGGGGGGCAGACGCGGTTCCAGCCCGTCTATGCGGCCGATGTGGCCGACGCGATCACAGGTGCGCCGTTCGACCCGTCGAGCGCAGGAGAGACCTACGAACTCGGCGGGCCGCGGGTCTATACCTTCGCGGAACTGATGGAGCTTCTGCTCGCTGAGATTCGCCGCAAACGCGCGTTGGTGCCCGTCCCGTTCTTCGTCGGCGACATCCAGGCGACCTTCGCCGGCCTGCTTCCCAACCCGCCCGTCACGCGTGACCAGATGAAATCACTGCGCAGCGACAACGTGGTTTCGCCGGACGCACGGACGCTGGCGGATCTCGGGATTTCGCCGACAGCGGTTGAGACGATCCTGCCAACCTATGTGCACCGCTACCGTCGCGGCGGCCGGCTCGGCCGCACGCCGCTCAATGCCTAGATGACGCCGTATACCCAGGCGAGAATCAGGGCGCCGAGCACGATCCGGTACACCACGAACGGGCCGAAGCCCGAAAAGCGCAGCCAGCGCAGGAACAGTGAAATCGCGAGCAGCGCGGTCACGAACGACAGCGCCGCGGCGACGATGGCGTCCTGGGTCAGAACGGGATCGCCGGCCTCGAGCAATTCGACACCGATCAACAGTCCCGCACCGGCGATCGTCGGTATCGAGATCAGGAGCGAGAACCGGGCCGCTTCGCCGCGGTCGTAGCCAAGCATGCGCGCCGCGGTGATCGTGATGCCGGCGCGGCTGGTTCCGGGAACCAGCGCGAGGACCTGGGCAAGGCCGATCACCAGCGCATTGGGCATGCTCATATG
>JAYPUG010000437.1:0-2038 GCA_038133965.1 Rhodospirillaceae bacterium
GCCGGCGGCCTCCTGAAGGGTCATCCCGTGGGACTTCGCCATCCGCTCCGCCGCCGCCACCGCGGCCACGCGCTCGCCCTCGAACGGGCTCTCGCTCGCGAGTTTCAGGAGGTTGTGGAAGCGGTTGCGTTCCGCTTCGTTGAAGCCTCTGGGTGCGTTGATGACGGCCTCTCCGGATCGCCGGTTTCAGTCAACCGATGACTATAGCACGCGCATCGGGCCGCACCGCCGCGCTAGACGACCAGCGCCACCACAGCGCCCGTCATGCAGGTGGCGATGGTGCCCGCCACCAGCGCCTTCATCCCGAGCGAGACCAGCTCGGTCTTGCGGTCCGGCGCCATGGCGATCATGCCCGCCAGCATGATGCCGACGCTGCCGAAGTTGGCAAAGCTCGCCAGGGCATAGAGCATGATGATCCGCGAACGGTCCGACAGCGCTTCACCCGCCGGCCCCGCCAGTTCCAGGTAGGCGATCAGCTCGTTGAGGACGATCTTGGTCCCCAGGATGCCGCCCGCCGCCGTCGCCTCGGCCCAGGGAATGCCCAGCAACCACGCGACCGGCGCCAGCACCCAGCCCAGCGCACGCTGCAGTGTCAGCGGCGCGCCCCAGAGATCGGGCAACAGGCCGAGAATGCTGTTCAGCAATGCCACCATGGCCACGAACACGACCAGCATGGCGATGATGTTGAGCAGCAGCCGCAGCCCGTCCTGGGTGCCCTGGACCAGCGCGTCCATCGTGCTCTCGTACATGCCCCGTCCGTGCAACAGCGAATCGTCCGAGCCGGCGTCCGGCACCGATGCTTCGCCGGAGGATGGCGGCACCATCAGCCGTGCGACCACGATCGCCGCCGGCGCGCTGATCAGCGAAGCCACCAGCAGGTGACCCGCCCCGTTCTCGACCACACCGCCGAGAAACGTGGCGTAGAGCACCAGTACCGTCCCGGCGATGGTCGTCAGCCCGACCGTCATGGTCGCGAACAGGTCGGCGCGCGACATCCGCGCCAGGTGAGGGCGAATGAGGATCGCAGCCTCGACCATGCCGACGAAGATGTTCGCCGCCGCACCGACCGAGACCGGGCCGTCAATCCGCAGGATCGCGCGCAGTGCGGCCGCGAACGCACCGATGATCCGCGGCATCACGCCCCAGTGCCAGAGCACGGCCGACAGCGCAGACATCAGCAACACGATGGGAAGCGCGCGGAACGCGAGCACGAAGCTGGCACCGGGGTGGCTTTCGGCGAACGGCAGCGGCCCGCCGCCCAGGAACCCGAAGACGAGGCTCGTTCCCGCCGCGCTCGCGGCATCGATGGCAAGCACCACCCCGTTGATCGTGCCGATCGCCTCGCGCACCAAGGGCACCGAGAGCGCGACGGCGGCAAAGCCCAGCTGCAGCGCGAGGCCGACACCCATAACGCGGACCGAGAAACCCCGCCGGTTCTCGCTCAACGCCCAGGCGAGCGCGATCAGGAACACGAGCCCCAGGACAGGTTGCACATGGATCATCGGCGTTTCCCCCTGTTGGGGAGAAACGACACCATGAACGCGCGATTCGGACAGGCCGTTGTCGTCAGGCGCCCGGGTCGGGCACGCGCTGCCAGAGCTTCTCGATCAGCACGCTTTCGAACAGGTCCTCGCGGGTATAGGGGTCGTCCGCGTGGAACGCCTCAACCGTCTCGCGGTCCGGCGCCTCAAACACCAGCACGTTGCCCGTGACCTCGCGGATGTCCACCGCGCCCGACGTATCGGTGCCCTCGCCCACGATGCCGCCGCCGAAAACGATCATCGGCAGGAACGCTTCCTGGTAGGCGGCGTGTTCGGGCTGAAGCCGCGCGCGCGCATCGGCCATGCCGGGCCTGTCGGTGCGGACAAGGACATAGCGCATGGGGAATCCTCCTGAAGGACTGTCGGTGCCGAAAAAAAGAAAAACGGACTGGATCCTACCTGGATCCGGTCCGCTGGTTGAGGATTTTACCCCGCCGGGTCGCCCCTCGAGTTTCTCCAGTTCTACACGTTCTTCGACATGGGCGCGGTCTGGAACC
>JAYPUG010000438.1:0-2035 GCA_038133965.1 Rhodospirillaceae bacterium
GTTGCAGGCAGAGAGCGGGCTGATGAGTATCACGGGCGAGGCCGACGGCGACCCGATGAAACTGGGCGTCGCCATCGTCGATATCGCGACGGGCATGTTCGCGCTGTCCTCGATCCTCGCCGCGCTGCAGGCCCGCCACCGGACCGGCAAGGGCCAGGCCATCGAGGTCTCGCTCTACGATACGGGCGTCACGCTGCTGGCCAACGTGGCCGCGAACTACCTCGCCTCGCGCCAGCCGGCCGGACGCTACGGCAACGGCCACCCGAACATCGTGCCCTACAACGCCTACCCCACCCGCGACGGCATGATCGCGCTGTCGGTCGGCAATGACGGCCAGTTCCGGGTCTTCGCCGAGGCCGTCGGCAAGCCCGAATGGGCCGACGACGAACGCTTCGCGCGCAACCGCGACCGGGTCGAGAATCGCGGCCAGTGCGACGGCATGATCGCCGACCTGTTCCGCACGGACGACACGCAGGCCTGGATCGACAAGCTGCTTGCCGCCAAGGTCTCGTGCGCGCCGATCAACACGGTCGAGCAGGCCCTGACGGCGGAACAGACGCTTGCGCGCGAACTGGTGACGACGGCAGAGCACACGACCGAGGGCGAGATTTCGGTGCCCGGCGTCCCCATGCGCTTCTCGGACACGCCCGCCGCCGTGCGCCGCGCGCCGCCCGTGCTTGGCGAGCACACCGAGGAAGTGCTGACAGCGCTCGGCAAGTCGGCCGACGAGATCGCCGCCCTGCGCGACGTGGGCGCCATCTAGCCGCCTCCATCCGTGAATTTCCGGCGCAACAGCCGTTCGCAGCCGGCGGGATGATCGCGCGCGCCGCGTGTGACAGACTGCGCGCAACTTCACGCACGGATCGAAGGTTGCAGCACGATGGCCAAGAGAATCGACGTCGGACATATCACCCTCAATGTCGATGAGGTGGGCGACGGACCGCCGTTCATCTTCATCCCCGGCCTCGTCGGGGTGATGAATTCCTGGGACTACCAGCGCCAGATCTTCTCCGACCGCTACCGCTGCATCTCCTTCGACCATCGCGGCGCGGGTGACAGCGACCGTCCCGGCCCGGACGGCTATTCCACCGGACACATCGCCGACGACGTCATCGCGCTGATGGATACGCTGGGGATCGAGAAGGCGCACGTGCTGGGCACCTCGACCGGCGGCGCGATTCTCCAGAACCTGGCGATCGACCACCCGGACCGGCTGCGCTGCTGCATCTTCTCGAACACCTGGACCAAGGCCGACGAGTACATCCGCCGGGTCCAGACCGCGCGGCGCCAGATCGCGCTGGCCGAGGGCAAGGAAGCCTACGTGCTGGTCAGTTCGCTGTTCACCAACGGCTGCAATCAGTTTCGCTACAACCTGGACAAGGTAATGGAACTCGAGAAGCGCTCGCTCGAGACCATCGCGGAGCCCGAGGTCCTCGCCGCGCGCATCGACATGACGCTGAACCACGACCGGCTCGACGAGATCACGCAGATCAGGAACCCCTCGCTGATCGTCGGCACGCGCGACGATGCGACGGTGCCCTACTACTTCTCCGAAGACCTGCACGCCGCGATCGAGGGATCGGAACTGGTGATCGTCGAGGAAGGCGGCCACTACTCCTACCGCCGCCATCCCGAGGAATGGGCCGGGATCGTGGGTCCGTTCCTCGCCAAGTGGGAAGACCGGATCTGATGCGCGTCGGCATCGTCGGCATCGGCTGGTGGTCGGACGTGCTGGCGAAGGTCGTCGCCCGCTCCGACAAGCTGGAACTGCGCGCCGGCTTTTCCCGTTCGCCCGAAAAGACCGCACGGTTCGCCGAAGAGTTCGCCTGCGAAGCCATGCCCTCCTACGAAGCGATGCTCGCGCTGGACGACCTCGACGCGGTGATCCTGACCACGCCGAACTCGGCCCACCGGCCGGGCACCGAGGCCGCGGCGGCGGCGGGCAAGCACGTCTTCGTCGAGAAGCCCATTTCCAACTCCATCGCCGACGGCAAGGCGATGATCGCGGCCTGCGAGGCCGCGGGCGTGACCCTCG
>JAYPUG010000439.1:0-2030 GCA_038133965.1 Rhodospirillaceae bacterium
GATCAGGCGAGGCGCGCTCATTGCGCGTCCGTAATGTCTGCGCCCAGCCCGCCCATCAGCGCGGCGAAACCCGGGAAGCTGGTCTCGATGGGTCGCGCGTCATCGACCGTAACGGGGTGTTCGGTGGCCAGGCCGAGGACGAGGAAGCTCATGGCGATGCGGTGATCGAGGCCGGTCGCGACCGTCGAACCGCCAGCCGGTGCGCCGCCGCAACCCTCGATGGTCAGCCGGTCGGCCTCGCCGGTTACCGTCACGCCGCACGCGCGCAGGCCCTCCTCGATCGCGGCCAGCCGGTCGGATTCCTTGACCCGCAACTCGCCCACGCCCTCGAACACCGTGGTGCCGGCCGCGCAGGCGGCGGCCGCCGCCAGGACGGGGTACTCGTCGATCATGGACGGCGCGCGTTCGGCGGGCACCGTGATGCCCGAAAGCCGCGCGGCGCGCACCACCAGGTCGGCCACCGGCTCGCCGCCCTCCTCACGCGCGTTGGTGCGCGCGATGTCGGCCCCCATCTCGGCCAGCGTGTCGTAAAGGCCGATACGGGCCGGGTTCATGCCGATGCCGGGCAGGGTGACGACCGAACCGCCGACGATCGTCGCGGCGACGGCGGGAAAGGCCGCGGAACTGGGGTCCGCCGGCACGCGCACGTCCGACGGCGACAGTTCGGGCTGACCCGCGACGGTGATGCGCCGGCCCGCGCCGTTTTCCTCGATCTCGATCTCGGCGCCCATATGGGCGAGCATCCGCTCGGTGTGGTCGCGCGTCGCCGCCGGCTCGATGACGCTGGTCTCGCCCGGGGCGTGCAGGCCGGCCAGCAGCACGGCCGATTTCACCTGCGCCGAGGCAACGGGCAGCTTATAGGCGATGGGGATCAGGTCGTCCGAGCCGTGGACCGTCATCGGCATCAGTCCGCCCTCGCGGGCCTCGAAGCGCGCGCCCATCGCCTGGAGCGGGTTCATCACCCGCCCCATGGGCCGCTTGCGCAGGGAATCGTCGCCCGTGAGGATCGCCGCGAAACCGTGCCCGGCCAGCAGGCCGCACAGGAGCCGCGCCGAGGTGCCGGAGTTGCCCAGGTCGAGCACGTCGTCGGGCGCCTGCAGGCCACCGACGCCGACGCCGTGGACCTCCCACGAGCCGGGGCCGTGCCGCACGACGCCCACGCCCATGGCGCGCAGCGCTGCGGCGGTGGCGTGCACGTCCTCGCCCTCGAGCAGTCCCTCGATGCGCGTGGTGCCCACCGCCAGCGCGCCCAGCATCAGCGCGCGGTGCGAGATGGACTTGTCGCCCGGGACGGCGGCTTCGCCCGAAAGCGGGCTGCCTGCGCGCGCGGTAAGCGGACGCGGCTGGAATGTCGCGGAATCGTTCATTGTCGGCGGCGAGGAATTAGCACAAGTCGCGATGGCGGGCCACGCGCACGCGTCGTGGCGTTGCGCGGGGCCGATTAGCTTTTGACAGGCCGGATCGTTCGTGGCAAACGGCGCGCCGTAACCGAACGAGAGGTTTGATCAGTGGCGAAACCGGAATGGGGCGTGAAGCGCTCGTGCCTGACCTGCGGCACCCGCTTCTACGACATGCAGAAGTCGCCGATCGTGTGCCCGAGCTGCGAGACGGTGTTCGATCCCGAGACGATCTTCCGCCCGCGCCGTCAGCGCGTGGAAGAGGAGAAGCCGGCCAACGACGACACCAAGAAGCCCGAGGCCGAGGACGAGGACGACGAACTCGCCGCGCTCGTCGATGACGACGATGTGGATGTGGATGACGACGACGACGACGATTCCGCACTTGAGGACACGTCCGACCTTGAGGATGACGACGACGATGTCGTGCCCGTTCCCAAGCCCGGTTCGAGCGACGACGACTGACCGGACCCGTGGCGGCAGCGCCGCGCCATAGAATTCACTTGCGTTGGCGGACCGGTTCATTATGTTCGCCGCCGCCCGGCCGCGAGGCCGGACACGAAATTCCCAGCCAGATTTCGGGGCCGTAGCTCAGTTGGGAGAGCGCTACAATGGCATTGTAGAGGTCGTCGG
>JAYPUG010000440.1:0-2027 GCA_038133965.1 Rhodospirillaceae bacterium
CGACGCCGGGCACATGGCCGATCATGGTCCGGTGGGGCAGCAGCGCGCCCTTGGGATTGCCGGTCGTGCCCGAGGTGTAGATCAGCAGCGCGGGATCGCCGTTGGACGTATCGACGGCGGCGAAGCTGTCCCTGGCCTTCTCCAGTTCGGAATGGAAGTCGAGGGCGCCGCCCGCCCCGTCGTCCGCCGGTCCATCGACCGACAGGACAAGTTCCAGGTCGGGCAAACGGTCGCGAATCTGGGCGATCTTCGCGCAGCTCGCGCTGTCGGTCACGATGGCGCGCGCGCCGCTGTCCGACAGCCGGTACTCGAGCGCGTCCGGACCGAAGAGTTGGGCCAGCGGCATGGCGACGAGCCCCGCGCGGTAGGCCGCGATGTGCGCCACAAGCGTCTCGGGCATCTGGGGCAGCAGCACCGCCATCCGGTCGCCGCGCTGAAGCCCGCGCGCCACCAGCAGGTTCGACAGCCGGCTCGACAGGGCCTTCAGATCGCCGAACGTATATCCGCGCCGCCCGCCGTCGGGCTGGGGCACGATCAGGGCCGTCGCCTTCTGGTCCTGCGCATCGCACACGGAAACGCCCATGTTGAAGCGCTCGGGCACATCCCAGGTCCAGTCGTTGAAGGCCTGCTCGTAGGTCTCGGCGATCTTCATCGCGCACTCTCCTCGTTTCCTGTTAGCCGAAGGTTACGAAGAAGGCCGGGGCCCGCGCCATCCCGCTTTCCGCGTGCGGGGCGCCGCCCTAGGTTGCGCGCGAACCGGGACGGGAAACGGACAAGCACATGGCCGAACATCTGAACGAAACGGCGGCCGCGCCTTCGCGGTGGCGCGGCTGGGCCGCGACGATGCCGACCTGCTGGCCGAGGGTTCGGACGGCGCGCTCGCCGCGCACCTGAATCCCGGCGATTCCGTGGTCTTCGTCTCGGCGCTGGCACCTTGCAAGGACCACGCGATGTTCGACGGCAACATCCGCATGGCGCGCCCCGCCATCGACGCACTGGCCGAGAGCGATCCAGCGCACCTGCTCTACATCAGCTCAGACGCGGTCTATTCGGACTCGCCCGACCCGCTGACCGAGGCCTCGGTCACCGCGCCGGACAATCTGCACGGCCAGATGCATGTGGCCCGCGAGCTGATGTTCTCGGCGAGCCTCGGTGACATGCCCTTCGCCGCGCTGCGGCCCACCCTGATCTACGGCGCCGGCGACCCCCACAACGGCTACGGCCCGAACCGGTTCCGCCGGCTGGTGCAGGCGGGCGAGAAGATTTCGCTGTTCGGCAACGGCGAGGAACGCCGCGACCATGTCTCGGTGGACGACGTCGCCGAGCTGGCCGTGCGGATGCTCGAACGGCGCACAAAGGGCGCACTCAACGCGACGACCGGCCGCGTCGCCTCGTTCCTCGAACTCGCGGAAATGACCATCGGTTTCGGCGGTGCGGACATCGAGATCGAGCGGCTGCCGCGCTCCGGCCCGATGCCCCACAACGGCTACCGCCCGTTCGACCCGGCCGAGGTCCACCGCCTGTTCCCGGATTTCGAATTCACCGATCTGGAAGCTGGCCTGCGCGTCGCGTTCGAGGCAACCAAGGCGGGCTGAGCCCCCTGGATATCCGCTGATCCGCCATGCGCGCCGCGCGTGGACAGCCCCGGGGCGCTGCCATACTCTCGGGCGCCTGGATGTTAAGGGCGGTGTTTCCGGGGGGTTTCCGCGCATGTCTGACGAGTTCGACTACATCGTGATCGGCGCCGGTTCGGCCGGCTGCGTCCTCGCCAACCGGCTGTCGGCGGGCGATGCGACCGTGTGCGTCCTGGAGGCCGGCGGCCCGGACCGGCACCCCTGGATCCACATCCCCGCGGGCTTCATGAAGACGCTCACCCATTCGGGTGTGAACTGGCTCTACCAGACCGAGCCGAGCGACGGCACGGCGGGGCGCAGCATCCCGACCCCGCGCGGCAAGGTGCTGGGCGGCTCGGGCTCGATCAACGGCCACGCGTACAACCGCGGCCAGCGCATGGACTTCGACAGCTG